>DAOUBO010000118.1:0-11244 GCA_034432695.1 Anaerolineae bacterium
TCCCGTCCGGTTGCCCCGGTGGGTCCCCCCCGAGATGGATTAGCGGTACCGGAATGTCGCCGCGGCTGGGGCCCGCCACATAGACGATTACAACGCCCGCGTGGCCCGGAGCGACCCGGCGGCCCATCTGCCCCGCATCGTCGTCCTGATAGACGAGCTGGCGGACCTGATGATGCTGGCGCCGGAGGAGACGGAGCGAACCATCTGCCGGATCGCCCAGATGGCCCGCGCCACCGGCATCCACCTGGTAGTCGCGACCCAGCGGCCCAGCGTGGACGTGGTGACGGGTCTCATCAAGGCCAACTTCCCCGCCCGTATCTCCTTTGCCACCGCCAGCCAGGTGGATTCGCGCGTCATCCTGGATATGCCCGGCGCGGAGACCCTCCTGGGCAGGGGCGATATGCTCTACCTGGCCGCAGACGCCGGTCATCCCGTCCGGCTCCAGGGCTGTTATGTGAGCGAGGCCGAGATTGAGCGGGTGGTGGATTTCTGGAGAGATCAGTTCCCGGACCGGTCCTCCGAGGCGCCGTGGGAGTCCATGATGCCCGCCGGGAACGGCTCCATGGGCTTCTTCCAGGAGACGGACGACGAGGAGGAACTGCTCCGGCGGGCCATAGAGATTTTGCGCCATCGGGAGACCGTTTCGGCTTCCTACCTCCAGCGGCGGCTTCCCATGGCCTGCCCGCCCGGGGGCGGCCGGGCGGACCCGCCGGGTCATCGGCGGGGACTGGCCAGAGATGGAGGGCGGGGGCAGGCCTTTGGGACGCGGATAAACGCGGAGGACGCGGATTTTCAGCCAGAATTTGTGTTCTTCGTGCCATTCGTGGTTTTGACGGGGAGCGGACGCGGATGAACGCGGATTTACGCCGATCTTTTGTAGGGATAGAATTCGTGTCATTCGTGGCTTGAAACTTGAAGAGGACACTATGAGCACAGAGAATCGGCATTCGGCAGACCTGGACAGACTGCGGCGCTCGGCGCGGATCGCCCGTATCACCGAGCGGCTCCAGCGGCTGGACGACGGGACGCTGGAGGTTCTGGATCGCATCACCGCCGGTGCGCTGGTGGGCGAGGAGGCGGCCCGGCCCGCGGGGATGGACCGCCGTCAATTTCTGGGCGGGGCCGCGGCGGGCGGAGCCGTCGTCGCCCTGACCGGGGGGCTGGTCCTCTGGCAACTGACCAGCGCCCATACCGCGGCCCTGGAAAAAGAGATCGGTATCCTGCGGGAACTCCTGGCCCTCTACGAGGAGATGGACAATCTGGGGCTGGACGACCGGGTGCGGGAGGGCATCCGGGCCGTCGGCGGGATTCTGGAGACGGTGGGGTCCATCGCCGAACGCCTTCGGGAGGCCATCCGGAGCGCCCGCACCGCCCTGCTGGAGTTTCAGTCCCGGTTTCCCGGCCTGCACGAAGCGGTCCGCTGGCTGAAAGACGCCCTTCTCTCCTTCTCCCAGAAGTTGACCGCCCTGGAGAACGAGGTCAACGAGTTCCTGGGACTGACCAACCCCGTCGCCGAGACCGTTGGAGGGTTCCTGGCGAAAGTTCTGGACTGGCTTCCCGGCACCTTCGGCCGACAGGTCCGCGGCGGCCTGGAGCGGATGGGGGAGATCCTTGCCGCACTGCCGGCTTTCCTGCAGGGCCTTTTCACCCGCATTCTGGAGCCGCTGGAGGACTGGTTCAACAGCCGGTCCGACGCGGGCCTGAACGGCTGGCTGGTCAACCCCCTGCTCAACAACGTTCTGGATCCCGCTGAGATGCTGGTGGAGCGGGTGCTGGAACTGGTCAACGCCTGGAACGAACGGCTGGCCCACCCGTCCGAACAGGCCCTGGCCCGCCGGAGTGAACTCCGGGCCGAGATCCTGCGCCGAAAACAGTCGCTGGAGGGATGAATTCATGCGCTTCTTCCGCAGCGAGGTGACCCGTCAACTGGCCGTTGCTGTTGGGTGCACCCTCCTTGGGGCCGCCCTGCTGGCCACCTGTACGCCGCCCCAGACCGTGGTTCAGACCGTGGAGGTCCCCGGCCCGACCGTCGTCGTCACTGCGACGCCGCCGCCGACGGAGACCCCCTCGCCGACCACCCTGACGGTCTGCCAGGTGGGGGAGCCGGAGACCCTCTACCTCTACGGGGGCTCCTACGCCGCGCGCAACGTCCTGGCCGCCATTTACGACGGCCCCATTGAGGTCCGCAACTTCGGGTTCCAGCCTGTCATCCTGGAAAAACTCCCTTCCCTGGAGGACGGCGACGCGTATTTCCGGACCGTCGTCGTCCAGGCGGGGGACCGGGTGGTGGACGTGACCGGCGAGGTGGTCTCCCTTCAGCAGGGAGTCCGGGTTTTCCCCAACCACACCTGCACCGACGCCGCCGATCCGGCCTGTGTGGTGATGTTTGACGGCGCAACCCCCGTAGAGATGGAGCAGATGGTCGTTTCCTGGGAGTTGAAGGAGGGGGTCCGATGGTCGGATGGGGAGCCGGTTACGGCCGACGACTCGGTCTACAGTTACGAGTTGGCCTGCCACCCGGATACGCCGTCCTCCAAGTTCCTCTGCGACCGGACTGCCTCGTACATGGCCGCCGGGGAGCGGACGGTGGTCTGGACGGGGGTGCCGGGCTACGTGGACGACCTCTATGCCATGAACTTCTTCTCCCCCCTGCCGCGCCATCTGTGGGAGAAGGAACTGCGGGCCACGCCTGCGGACCTGGTCGGCCGTCCGGAGAGCACGCGACAGCCCCTGGGTTGGGGCCCCTTCCGCATCGTGGAGTGGGTCCAGGGGGACCACATCGCTCTGGAGCGCAATCCCTACTATTTCCGGGCCGACGCGGGGCTTCCCCGCGTGGACCGGCTGGTCTTCCGGTTCGGCCCCGACCCGGAGAGCGTTCTCGCCATGCTCCTGGCGGGGAAGTGTGACATCGGGCTGCTGGGAGAGACGACGGACCCGCTGCTTTCGGTCCTGAAGGCCGCCCAGACGGAGGGGGTGTTGCAACTGGTCCACACGACGGCTCCCCTCTGGGAGCACCTGGAGTTCGGCATCAACTCCGTTGCGGCCTACCGACGCCCGGATTTCTTTGAGGACGTGCGGGTTCGGCAGGCCTTCGCCCACTGCATAGATCGGCAGGGGCTGGTGGACGAGGTGCCGCTGGGGCTGGGGCAGGTGGCCGATGCCTACATCCCGCCGGAGCATCCCCTCTTTGCCCGGGACCGGATCGTCCGCTGGGCCTACGACCCCGCGCTGGGCCGGGGGCTCCTGGCAGAGGCTGGCTGGGCCGACCTCAACGGGGACGGCGTCCTGGAGGCGCAGAACGTGCCGGGCATCCGCGCAGGCACGCCCTTCTCCGTCACCCTGACGACCCTTCAGGGCGACCCGCAGCAGGAGGCCATCGCGCGGATTCTCCGCTCCAACCTGGCCGACTGCGGCATCCGGGTGGAGATCCGGACCATCCCGGTCCGGGAGTTCTTCGCCGACGGCCCGGTCGGCCCGATCTTCGGGCGCCAGTTTGACCTGGCCGTCTTCACCTGGAAGAACGACCTGGAGCCCCCCTGCGACCTTTATCTGACCGAGGAGATTCCGGCGGAGGCGAACTGGGGGCGGGCCAACGCGTCTGGATTTTCCAGCCCGGACTACGACGCGGCCTGTCGGGCGGCGCGGGCCGCGCTGCCCGGCACCTTTGAGTACCGGAATTTCCACGCCGAGGCCCAGCGGATTTTCACGGAGCAACTGCCCGCCCTGCCCCTTTTCTGGCATGTCCGGTTGGCGGTTGCCCGGCCGGGGGTGGAAAACTTCTCGCTGGACGCCTCCGCGGAGAGCGAGTTATGGGGGGTGGAGGAAATCGCTCTGAGCGGCAGATGATCTGCGGGCCGGCGCGCGACCGCTCAGGGTTATCCCGGTCCACAGGTAGGTCGGATTGGCAATCCGACCTACCGATCTGCAGGATGTAGGGCGGAACGGGGGGTAACGGATACCGGAGGCAACGTCGGGCCGGCCTGAGGGGTTTCTGCCGATGACGTTTGCAGACCTGCTACGATTGGTGCGGGCCAATCTGACCCGCATGAAGGGGAGGGTCGTTATGACGGCGGTTGGTGTCGTCATCGGCACCGCCGCGGTCGTCGTGCTCATCTCCCTGGCCTCCGGCCTCCAGCGGAGCGCTGTGCAGGACCTCTCCTCCATCGGCTCCCTGACGGATATTCAGGTCTTCCCCTTCCAGGTTCTGGCGCCTTTCGGGGTCCAGGCGCGTCAGGAGACTGTGCTCAACGACCGGATGCTGGAGGAATTCCGTCAGTTGCCCGGCGTGGTCGCGGTGACTCCGAAGGAGCCGCTGGATGCCCCGGCGATGCTCCGTTTCAACCGGCTCGTCGGTGGAGCCAACATCGTCGGGATTGACCCGCGGGAACTGGCTCGCCTGGGACTCCCCGTCGCGCGGGGGACGGCGCGCCTGGGAGGCGGGCAGGTCATCCTCGGGGCACACGTGGCGCAGATGCTCTCTGAGCCGGCACGGAGCGTCTCCCGCCCCGCCGGCGGACCCTCATCCCCGGTCCGCCCCCTCGGAGGGTCCGGGCGCGCGTCCCCCCCGCCCGACCTGATGGGCCAGACGCTCCTTCTGGAGGTCTTCCGCTGGACAGAGGAGGGGCAGGAGATGAAACGGACGCTCCGCCTGCGTGTCGTCGGGGTGCTGGAGAAAACGGGCGGGTCGGACGACTACACGGTCTTTATGGCCCTTCCGGAGGTGCTGGAACTGAAGGGCTGGTACGCAGGGCAACACGTGAACACCGCCCGGGATGGCTACTCTCAGGTCCTGGTCAAGGTCGCCCGTCCCCAGGATACGCTGGCTGTGGAGCGGGAGATCACCCGGCGGGGCTTCTATGCCTACTCCGCTACCAGCGTCCTTCGGGAGATCAACTCCTTTTTCCTGGTCATCCAGGGGATTCTGGGCGGCATCGGCGCGATCGCCCTGGTGGTCGCCGCCTTCGGGATCGCCAACACGATGCTGATGTCCATCTACGAACGGACGCGGGAGATCGGCCTGATGAAGGCCCTGGGCGCAACGAACCGGGATGTGATGGCCGTCTTCCTGGCGGAGGCGGGAAGTATCGGGTTCCTGGGCGGGGTCGGCGGTGTCCTGCTGGGGCTTCTCCTGGGCGGGCTGATAGACGTGGTGGCCCGAACGTATTTGATGGCTCAGGCGGCCCAGAGCGGCGCCGTCTCCGATACGATGTCCGTACTGATCCACACGCCGGCCTGGCTCCCGATCCTGGCCCTCCTGTTTGCCACCGGTGTGGGGGTTCTCTCCGGCCTCTACCCGGCGACGCGGGCCGCGGCGCTGAATCCTATCGCGGCGCTGAGGTATGAGTGATGGATCGCGGGCCCGACACTTTGCGGTAATAGGGCAAAATGAATCTTGTCTGGGCTTTGGACAAACCACCGGGATGTAAGCCGAAATTTCATTTCGGCCTTGGACAAACCACCGGGGATGTAAGCCGAAATTTCATTTCGGCCTACGGGCCACCCATATATATGAGCATCGGCAAATGGATAAAACCTACATATGTAGCATTGGATAAGGCACTCTCCCTGGCCTTTTCAGTTTGTCCAAAGTCCAGCTTGTGCTGCGCCCGGCATATCCCGGCCCCTAGAAGGGAAGGCGTGATACGTGATACGCGATGCGTGAAGCGTGATATGTGAAGCGTGATGCGTAATGCGCGACCAGGCGATCGGGAGGGGAGCGATGGAGAAGCCGGCAACGCCACAGAAGGTGTCGCCTTTTCGGCTGGTGTGGGGCATCCTGGTTCAGCCCCGCGCGACGTTTCGGGCTGTCAGCGAGGAAGGCCGCCGGGCCTGGTGGCTCCCGGCCCTGCTGGCAGCCCTGATGGCCGTTCTGCCCATCGCCGTCGGTGCGCCCCTGCGGGCCCAGCAGCAGAGGGAGGCCGTCGCGATCGTCCAGGAACAGTTCGGCGGGGAGACGACGCCGGAGCAGCAGCAACAGATGGAGCAGGCGCTGAAAGCGGCAACGTCGCCTCTGCTGATTACCGTCTTCCCATCGGTCAGCGCGCTGCTGGGGCTGGCGGTGGGGTGGCTGGTCTGGGCGGGGGCTCTCTACCTGATCGGGATGGCGGTGGGGGGCCATGCCTCGTTCGGCACGCTCTTTCGGACGGTGGTCTGGGCGTGGATGCCGTACGCCGTGCGGGGGTTCCTGCAGTCCCTCTACATTCTGTTGAGCGGACAGTTGATCGTTAACCCTGGCCTTTCCGGGCTGGTCTACGATGCCCGTTCCGCCCGGGAGGCACTGACTTCGCCGCCCACGCCGGGGCAGATGGTCGCCGCGTCCTTCCTGAGCCGGGTGGACCTCTTCCTGTTCTGGAATCTGGCCCTGCTGGTGGTGGGAACGGTGGTCGCGACCCGGCTTTCCACCCGCAAGGCGTTGCTTCTGGTCCTGGGCGTCTGGCTTCTGCTCACCGGTATCAGTCTGATCCCCTCCCTTGTCGGCAGTCTGTTTCTCGGACGCGTGGGGTTCTGATGCCGCCCCAATGGGCCGTTCGGCCCGGAGGTAGGCCGTGGTGGGCGAGAGGGTTCTCCTGCGGGTTGAGGGCCTCCGTCGGGATTTCCCGATGGGCCGGGAAGTGGTCCACGCGCTGGACGGGGTAGACCTGAGAGTGGAGGCGGGGGAGTTTCTGGGCGTCACCGGGCCCTCCGGGTCGGGGAAATCTACCCTGCTTCACCTGCTGGGTGGGCTGGATCGCCCGACCGCGGGCCACATCTGGGTGTGGGGCCGGGACCTGACGGCGCTGGACGAGAACGAACTGGCCGCCTACCGCCGTCGGGAGGTGGGATTTGTCTTCCAGTCCTTCTACCTGGTCCCCACGATGACGGCGCTGCAGAACGTGGAGTTCCCGATGTTTTTCGCCCGGGTCCCCCCGGCCCAGCGACGGGAGCGGGCGCTGTATCTGCTGGAACGGGTCGGTCTGGCGGATCGGCGGAACCATCGGCCCACGGAACTCTCCGGCGGCGAGCAGCAGCGAGTGGCCATCGCCCGCGCGCTGGCGAACGACCCCCTCCTGATCCTGGCGGATGAGCCGACGGGCAACCTGGATAGCCGGACGGGGGCCGAGGTGATGCAGTTGCTGGCCGAACTCAACGGGGAAGGGCGAACCATCATTGTGGTCTCCCACGACCCGGCGATGATCGCCTACACCCGGCGGCACATTCGGATGCTGGATGGGCGGATTGTAGAGGTGGAGTGAGAATTCCATCAGGAGGTCTCATGCATCGTCGTGCGCTCTCCCTGGCCCTGGTTCTTGGTCTGGCGGCGGCGCTGGGGATCGTCGCTATGGCGACGGCGCATCCCCTGGAGCAGTTGGCCCTGACGGGGGTGGAGCCGCGGACGCTCTCCAGCGCGACCGGCGGGACGCTGAGCATCTACGGGAGCGGCTTCACCACTGCAACGCTGGCTCGCCTGGTCGGGTACGGTCTGCTGGATACGACTTTCATCCATTCCGGCGCACTGCGCGCGGTGGTCCCGCCGGGCGTGCCGCCCGGTGTCTACACGCTGGAGGTCAGCGAGCCGGGCTACTCAGCGACGCTCCCCGCGGCCCTGACCATCTTCGCGCCGACCGTCGTCCCGACCCCCACGCCCGTCCCGCCGCCACCGCCGCCGGGCCGTCCCATTCTCACCATCCGCAATTTCTCCGTCCAGCCTGCGCGGGTGTACGCCGGGAGCGAGTTTATCGTGGAGGTGGAAATCTTCAACAACGGGAGCCGTGGGGCAGAGAACACGCTGGTGACCTTCCCCGGTGGAACGTTGATGCCGCTGGGGCCGACCGGGCATTCGCTGGGCCTGCTGCATATCAACGCCACCGCGGTGGTCACCCAGCGGATGCGGGCCCCGGCCAACCTTGCTTCCGGCGTCTACAACCTTCAGGTCAACCTCAGCGCCAACGACTTTGAGGGCAATCACTACGAGTACCCCCAGACGATCGCTGTGGAGGTGGTGGGAGGTGGGGCCGGCCGTCCCCAACTGGTGATAGAATCGGCCCGGACGGAGCCGCCGGTGCTGGGGCCGGGAGAACGGTTCACGCTGACCCTGGAGATCGCCAACCGGGGCGAGCGGACGGCGACGCGCGTCGTCGTGGGGCTGGCCTCGGCGGAGATGGCGGTTCCGGCGGAGGGGAGCAACCTCGTCGCCGTGGACCGCGTCGCCCCTGGCCGCGCCGTAGCGGTTTCGCTCCCGCTGGTCCTGGGGACGGTGCAACGGGGAGGCCGGGTCGGGCTGGACCTGACCCTTTCCTACGGCGACTCCAGCGGCGGAGCCTACAGTGACCGGCAGAGCGTCGGGCTGGAGGTCAGCACGTCCCTGGCCGACCGCCCGCAACTGCTGATCGCCGCGACGCATACGGACCCCTCTCCCGTGGCTCCCGGTGACCGCTTCACCCTGACGCTGGAGGTTCGGAACGTCGGCGGCGGCGATGCCCACCGGCTCCTGCTGACGCTGGGCGGCGAAGGGGGCAAGGACCTGGGCCCCTTCGCTCCGCAGGAGAGGGGAAACGTCCTCTTTGTCCCGCGGGTGCGGGCAGGGGAGAGCGTCCCCGTTGTCGTTTCGCTGGTTGTGGACGGCGCTGCGGAGGCCAAAGCCTACGGGATCCCGGTCCTTCTGGCCTACGAGGATTCCCGCGGCAACAGCCGGACCGACGTCCAGCGCATCAGCCTGATCGTCCAGCACCGCCCCATCTTCCGCATCTCGTTCTACCAGCCGGTGGAGGGGGCGATGGTCGGGGTTCCCTTCCCCCTGCCGGTGGAGGTCATCAACCTGGGCAAGGCCACGGTCAACGTCACCACGCTGGAACTGACCAGCGAAGACCTGGAGATTCGGGATGGGTCTCTCTACGTTGGGCCGCTGGACGGGGGGACGTCGGCCTCGCTGGAGGCGACGGCGACGGCCGGAGAGCCGGGGCCGGCGGAAGTGGTCGTTCACGTCCACTACCTGGACAACCTGAACCAACCCCAGGAGATTACCCGGACGCTGACGGTAGAGGTGCAGCCCGCGCCCGAACCGACGCCGGAGGAGCCGCAGGGGCCCCCTGGGGGGAAGGGCGGCTTCTGGGAAGGTCTGCTGCGCTTTGTGCGCGGGCTTCTGGGGATGGGGAGTTAGAGCCGGAGGGGGATGGAGACGTACGCTCAGGCCATCACGCTGGCTGTGCTGGGAGGCGTCGTCCTTCTGCTGCTGACGGAACGGCTGCGGGCGGACCTGGTGGCTTTGCTGGGCCTCATCGCCCTCGGCCTGACGGGGGTGCTGACCAGTCCGGAGGTGTTTTCGGGGTTCAGCCGTTCCGCCGTGATCCTGCTGATGGCCATCGCCGTCCTCGCTGAGGGGCTCCGGCGCACCGGTGTGGCGGACCGGCTGGGGGACCTCCTCCTGCGGGTTGCGGGGGAGAAGGAATCCCGGTTGGTCGTCGTCACGATGGTGGCCGGGGCCTTTTTTTCGCTCTTTATGAACAACATCGCTGCCGCTTCCATCCTGCTCCCCGTCGTCTCGGCGGCGGCCCGCAAGGGGAACGCCAACCTCTCCCGCCTGCTGATGCCCCTGGCCTTCGGCACCATCCTGGGCGGCATGGCGACGCTCCTGACCACCGCGAACATCGTCGTCAGCAACCTGTTGCGGGATCAGGGGCTACCGGGGTTCGGGCTGCTGGACTTCGCTCCGGTCGGTCTGCCGCTGGTCGCCGTGGGGGTGGCGTATATGACTCTCTGGGGCCGTCGTCTGCTCCCCGCCTTTCCCATCCGGGAGCGAACGGGGATCCCCCGCCCGGAAGAGGCCGACCTGGTCCGGCTCTACCGGCTGGGGGAACGGCTCTTCCGGGCCCGCATCCCCGCGGGCTCGTACCTCATTGGCAAGCCCCTCGCCCAGAGCACCTTCCGGGAAATCTACGGGCTCAACGTCATCGGCGTGGAGCGGAACGGGCGGGTCACCATGGCCCCCCGCCCGGAGATGGTCTTTCAGGAGGGGGACATCGTCCTGCTGGAGGGGAACCTGGAGGAGTTCCGCCGCCGGGATAAGCCCCCCTATCTGGAGATCCTGCCCCCGCGGGAGTGGACGGAGAGGGACCTGGAGTCGTCATCGTTGGTGGTCGTGGAGGCCGTCCTGGCTCCCCGCTCCGGCCTTATCGGCCAGACGCTGCGGGCGGCCCACTTCCGGGAGAAGTACGGCTTCGTCGTCCTGGCCATCTGGCGGGCCGGACGGCCCATCCGTACCGGCCTTTCCGATCTCCCCCTCCAGTTCGGCGACGCGCTGCTGCTCCAGGGCCCCCGGGACCGGCTGGAGGTCCTGCGGACGGAGCCCGACCTGATCCTGCTGGCGAACGAGCGGGAGTTTCTGCCCGTGGCCGGAAAGGGGTGGGTCGCCGCGGTGATCGTCCTCCTGACGCTGGCGCTGGCCGCGGTCTACTACCAGGCCGTGGCGGAGATTCTGATGGGCGGCGCTCTGGCGCTGATTCTGGCCGGGATCCTGCCGATGGACCGGGCCTACGAGGTTATTGAGTGGCGGACGGTCTTCGTCGTCGCCGGGATGATGCCGATGGGCATCGCCCTGAGCAAGACGGGCGCGGCAGCGACCCTGGCCAACGGCCTGCTCTGGCTGGTGGGGCACACCGGGCCTCTGGCCATCGTCGCGGGGCTGATGGCGCTGACGATGCTGCTGGCCCAGTTGATGCACAGCGCAGCCGTCGCCGCCGTCGTCACCCCGATCGGCATCCAGGTCGCCCAGAGCGCGGGGCTGAACCCCCAGTCGGTGGGCATGGCCATCGCGCTGGCGACCTCCCTGACCTTCCTCAGCCCGATGAGCCATCCGGTGAACGTCCTGGTGATGAGCGTCGGCGGCTACCGCTTTCGGGACTACCTCCGGGTCGGCGGCCCGCTGACCGTGCTGGTCTTCGTCACCCTGCTGGGAACTCTCCCCCTTTTCTGGCCATTGCAATGAACGGGGAACAGCGCAGTGCTCTTTCGGACGAGATCTGGCTGAACGCCCTGCTTGTCGCCGCGGCGCTGGCGGTGGCGGCCCCCCTCTGGTGGGGGCCGGGCATCGTCAACACGCGCGGGGGCGGCGATAGCCCCTTTCTCCTTCAGCGGGTCCACCAGATGGCCGTCAACCTGCGGGCCGGCGTCTTCCCCGTCCGCTGGATGCCCGACGCGGCCTACGGCCTGGGCTACCCCTTCTTCAGTTACTACGCCGCGCTCCCCGACTACCTTGCCGCACTGCTGACC
>DAOUBO010000119.1:0-4908 GCA_034432695.1 Anaerolineae bacterium
AGCCGGAAGACCGCCGGTCCGTCATTGTGGCCCTCACCCAGGAGGGGGCCCGGGTGCTGGAGCAGGTCCGGGCCGACCGCCGCCACACGCTGGAGCAACTGCTCCGCCTTCTCTCTCCAGAGGACCGGGCGCAACTCTATGCCATTCTGGAAAAACTCCTGGAGGGAATAGAGGCAGACTTTGAAGAAACCGCTGGGGTATAAGCCGAAAGAATTTCGGCCTACTCCCCGAATAAAACGCTGGAGGGAATAGAAACGGCTTGTAATTGCTTACCACGAAGGACAGGAAGGACGCGCAAAGGGCACGAAGAACGGCTTTGAAATCCCTTTGTGCCCTTCGTGAATCCTTCGTGCCCTTTGTGGTAGATTGTGAGCGGACGCGGATGAACGCGGATGAACGCGGATAAACGCGGGGTTTGCCGCGCTGATCGGCGTCCTCCCGGAGGAATCCTATGCGCCGACTGCTGAAGTACCTGAAACCGTATCGGCTCCTCGTGCTCTCCATCGTCGTCCTGCTCTTCGTCCAGGCCAACGCCGACCTGGCACTGCCGGACTACATGTCCCGCATCATCAACGTGGGCATCCAGCAGGGCGGGGTGGAGGAGGCGGTCCCTCAGGCTATGCGTAAAAGCACCCTGGACCATCTGCTCCTCTTCCTGACCGATGAGGAGAAAGACGACCTGCTGGCCCAGTACGCCCTGGTGGACCGTTCTTCGCCGGACTACGACGCGCTGGTGGAGAAGTACCCCGCGCTGGCCCAGGAGCCGATCTACGTCCTGCGGCCTGCGGACCCGGCTGCCGTGGAGCGGCTCCAGGCCCCGGTCGCCCGCGCGATGGTGCTGGTGATGGGCATAGAGCAGGTCCAGGCCCACCCGGACCAGGCCCGGGCGCTGATGCCGACCATGCCCGGCTTTGACCTCTCCCAACTCCCGCCGGGGACCGACCTCTTCGCCCTGCTGGCCCGCATGCCTGCGGAGGCGCGGGCCCGCCTCGGCGAAGCGGTGGACGGGCGGTTTGAGGCCATGGGCGGGGAGAAGGCCCTGCTCCAGGCCGCCGCGCGCGCCGTCCGCGCCGAATACGAGGCCCTCGGCATGGACGTCCTGAAGATCCAGAACGCCTACCTCCTGCGCGTCGGCGGGCAGATGCTGCTGGTCACCCTTCTGGCCGCCACGATGGCGATTATCGTCGGCTTCCTGGCCGCCCGCACCGCGGCCGGCCTGGCCCGCGACCTGCGCCACCTCTTCTTTGAGAAGGTGATGGCCTTCTCCGGCGCCGAACTGGATCAGTTCTCCACCGCGTCCCTCATCACCCGCTCCACCAACGACATCACCCAGATTCAGATGGTGATGATGTTCATCCTGCGGATGGTCTTCTTTGCCCCGCTGATGGGGATCGGCGCCATCGTCCGAGCGGCCGCCAAAAGCCCGTCCATGATGTGGATCATCGGACTGGGCGTCCTGGCCCTGGTCGGGCTGATCATGGTCGTCTTCAGCATCACGATGCCGAAATTCCGACGTATCCAGTCCCTCATAGACCGCCTGAACCAGATCGCCCGGGAGAACCTGGCCGGCATGATGGTCGTGCGGGCCTTCAACCGCCAGGAGTACGAGAAGCGGCGGTTTGACCAGGCCAACCGAGACCTGACCGGGACCTTCCTCTTCGTCAACCGGGTCGCCGTGGTGATGATGCCGGCGACGATGCTCCTGATGAACGGGCTGACCGTGCTCATCCTCTGGGTCGGCGCCCACCAGGTGGCCCAGGCGACGATGCGTATCGGCGATATGATGGCTTTCATCCAGTACGCGATGCAGGTCTTCTTCTCCTTCACGATGCTCTCCATGCTCTTCATTCTGCTCCCCCGGGTGGACGTCGCGGCCAACCGGGTCGCCGACGTGCTGGAGACGGAGGCGAGCATCCGGGACCCCGAGGAGCCCGTGCCCTTCCCGGAGCCCTTCATGCCGACGATTGAGTTCCGCGATGTCTCTTTCCGGTATCCAGGGGCCGAGGAGTACGTCCTGCGGGACATCACCTTCACCGTTCACGCCGGGGAGACGGTGGGCATCATCGGCACCACCGGCTCCGGCAAGTCCACCCTCATCAACCTCATCCCGCGCTTCTACGACGTGACGGAGGGAGAAATCCGCATCGGCGGGGTGGATATCCGGCAGGTGCGGCTGAAGGACCTGCGGGACCGCATCGGCTACGTCCCGCAGCAGAGCAACCTCTTCAGCGGCACCATCGCCAGCAACCTGCGCTTCGCCGACGAGGACGCGCCCGAGGAGCGGCTGATGAAGGCCCTGGAGGTCGCCCAGGCCCACGACATCATCCTCTCCCGCGTGGGGGGCGACGGCCGCTCACCGCTGGAGGCGGAGGTCGCCCAGCATGGGGCCAACTTCTCCGGCGGGCAGAAGCAGCGGCTCACCATCGCCCGCGCGCTGGTCAAACAGCCGTCCATCTACATCTTTGACGATTGCTTCTCCTCGCTGGACTACCGGACCGACCGGCAGTTGCGGCGGGCGCTGCGGGAGTACGTGGGCGGGAGCACCGTCATCATCGTCTCCCAGCGGGTGGCGACCATCAAGGACGCCGACTGGATTCTGGTGCTGGACGAGGGCCGCATCGTTGGCCAGGGGACCCACGAGGAACTGATGGCGACGTGCGACATCTATCGGGAGATCGCGCTCTCGCAGTTGAAGGTGGCCGTAACGCAAAATTGACTTCGCTGCAAAAACTCACCGCAGAGGCGCCGAGAGCGCAGAGTTCTACATTACCCTGCTCTCTGCGCCCTCTGCGTCTCGGCGGGAAAAACAACCTTTTTGCAGGAGACTCATAATTTGGCGTTGCGGCGCAGAATGAATTTTGCGTTACGGTACGCGTGATGGAGGTTCTGTATGGCCACACCGAACAACCGTTCCCTTCGCCCCTCCGGGGACCTGCGGGCCAGGCCGGGGGATGACCTCCGGCCGCCCATCCGCCCGATGGGCCGGGGCGGCGGGCCCGGCCATATGATGATGGGGCCGGTGGAGAAGCCGCGCGACTTCGCCGGGACGCTGCGCAAACTGGTCGCCTACCTGGGCCCGCACCGGCTGACCATCCTGGTGGTCTTCCTGCTGGCCGCCGGGTCCACCGTCTTCTCCATCTTCGGGCCCAAAATCCTGGGCAACGCCACCACCAGACTCTTTGAGGGGCTGATCGCCCGACTGACCGGCACCGGGGAGATTGACTTCGCCGGGATCGGCCGGATTCTGCTGACCGTCCTGGGGCTTTATCTGGGCTCTGCCGCGCTGAGTTACGCCCAGGGCTGGCTGATGACGAACGTCGCGGTGCGGGTCACCTACCAGATGCGCCGGGACGTGATGGAGAAAATCCACCGCATGCCCTTCCGCTACTTTGACGGCGTTCAGCACGGGGAGGTCCTCTCCCGCCTGACCAACGACGTGGACACCGTCAACCAGACGCTGAATCAGAGCCTGACGCAGATGGTGACGTCCGTCGTCACCGTCACCGGCATGCTGGCGATGATGCTCTCCATCTCCTGGCAGATGACGCTGGTGGCGCTGCTGGTCATTCCGCTCTCCTCGGGCCTGGTCACCTTCATCATCCGCAACTCCCAGCGGTTCTTCGCCCAGCAGCAGGCCTACCTGGGCAAAGTGAACGGGCATGTAGAAGAGACTTTCGGCGCGCACATCGTGGTGAAGGCCTTCAACGGCGAGGCGAAGAGCCTGCGCCGGTTTGACGAGTACAATGAATCCCTGTACCATGTCGCCTGGAAGGCCCAGTTTATCTCCGGCATCCTGATGCCGATGATGCGCTTCGTCAGCAACCTGGGGTATGTGGGCGTGGTCATCACGGGCGGCTACCTGGCCTTCCGCGGGCGGATCGCCGTGGGCGACATCCAGGCCTTCACCCAGTACATCCGGGGGTTCACGGAGCCCATCACCCAGCTGGCCAACATCTCCAACATCCTGCAGCAGACGGTGGCCGCGGCGGAGCGGGTCTTTGAGTTCCTGGAGGCCGAGGAGGAGTCACCCGACCCGGAGCAGCCGGTCCGGCTGGAAGAGGGGCGCGGCGAGGGGGAGTTCCAGAACGGCCCCTTCCGCTACGTGCCCGACACGCCGGTCATCCGGGGCTTCTCCGCCCGCATCCAGCCCGGCCAGAAGGTCGCCATCGTGGGGCCCACCGGCGCGGGCAAGACGACGCTGGTCAAACTCCTGATGCGCTTCTACGACGTGGACGAGGGGGCCATTCTGGTGGACGGCACCGACGTCCGCCGGTTCGCCCGCTCCGACCTGCGGCGGCTCTTCGGGATGGTCCTGCAGGATACCTGGCTCTTCAAAGGGACGATTCTGGGGAACATCCGCTACGGGCGGGAGGATGCGACGTAGGAGGAAGTGGTGGCGGCGGCCCGTGCGGCCCGCATTGACCGCTACATCCGGACGCTCCCGGAGGGGTACAACACCGTCATCAACGAGGAGATGACCAATGTCTCTCAGGGGCAGAAGCAGTTGCTGACCATCGCGCGGGCGTTCCTGGCGAACCCGCCCATGTTGATTCTGGACGAGGCGACCAGTTCGGTGGACACCCACACGGAGTTGCTCATCCAGGAGGCGATGGACGATCTGATGCGGGGGCGGACGAGTTTCGTGATCGCCCACCGCCTCTCCACCATCCGCAACGCCGACCTGATCCTGGTGGTGCGGGACGGGAACATCGTGGAGCAGGGGACGCACGAGGAGTTGATGGCCCGCGGCGGCTTCTACGCCGAGTTGTACAACAGCCAGTTTGAGCCGGTGTGATGATGACGTGCCAGGCACTTCCAGAGTGCCCGGCACGTTCTCCCGGCAGCCTGCGCTACAGGTGGCGCTCCACGCCCATTCCCGAAGTAGGGCAACTGCGAGCAGTTGCCCTA
>DAOUBO010000120.1:0-3660 GCA_034432695.1 Anaerolineae bacterium
CCCGGCGGGACCTACAGCCTGGTCTTCACCCTGACCCTGCCCGCCGCCGTCTGCACCATGCCCCGCAGCGGCTCGTTCCACTTCAACCTGACCTATTCTGACCGCTGCGGCAACCCCTACACCGAGCTACCACAATCTGCATCCTGGCAACTGGTCGGTGCCGGGCAACTCAGTGTGAATAAGGATATGCCCCGCGAGGTCTACCGGGGCGAGTGGGTTACGCCCACCATCACCGTCAATGCCAGCGGCATCGTCGGGTCGGTCGTCGTCACCGACCAGGTGCCGGCGGGCTGGAGCGTGGTGGACCCGGCGGGCGGCAACGTCTTCACCGTGGGCGGTGTCACCTACATCACCTGGACGCTCTCCGGCTCCGCCGTTCTGAGCCCTGTCTTCGCCACGCCCGAGGCAGACGGCGGATGTGCCTTCTGTGGCTTGCCAGCCACCAACGTCGTCACCGCCACCGCTTCCGACTGCCAGAACTGCCTCCAGACCGCCACTGCCCAGACCACCACTTACCTCCAATGTCGTGAGCCGGTGGCGAGGAGCTTCAAACAGGTCTCCGGCCCCGCCGAGACCTGCACCAGTCCGGCCTTCACCTACACCAACACCTACGTCTTCGCCAATACCTTCATCGTGACTCCCACCTGGCAGGGGATGGTCTTCACCGAGACGCTCCCCTACCAGACCTACGTCCCGGGCAGCGCGTCGGTCTGGATGAGCGATGGCGCTCTCACATGCACCGCTGTCTTCTCCGAGGCAATGGTGGGCGGAATGCTGGTGATCTCCAACATATCGCCAACCTGCTCCATCGCCGTCCCCGGCGCCACGATGTGGATTTCCTACCAGACGGCGGTGGCCGAGCCCGCTGCCTGCTCCGATTTTGAGTGGTACGACTGGTCCTACCTGAACCTGGGGGTGACGGGCAACGCCGAGTGCGCCGCCGACGGCGTGATTGAAGAAGGCGTCTTCGTCCAGACCCAGGCCCCGGCGATGATGCTGGGTCTTTCGGGCCTGCCCCCCTGGGTCTCCTCCTGCGGCGTCTACACGGTCACGCTGACGGCGCAGCGCACCTCCGCCGTCCCTGCTTACGATGTCGTCATTGACCTGCCGACCAGCACCTATCACATTCTGGACGTCCTCGGCTTTTCCGGTGCCACGCCGGTTTACACGGAGACGGATCCGCTGGGCTACCACTGGTATTATTCCGATTCCTTCACCACAGCGGCTACTGGAACGGTTCAGTTGCGGGTGCAGTTGCGCTGTGGAAGCGGCAGCGCGCCCTTCCAGGGGGCCATTTATTACGATAACCGCTGTGCTGATAACAACGCTTATCGGGAGCGGTGCTCCACCGGCGGCACGCTGGGCGCGCCGCCGGTCATCCAGCCGCTGCTCATCCTGGCCAAGTTCCCCGAGGTCATCTACGCCCACGGGGACGTGGTCACCTGGACGCTGACGGCTATCAACTCCGGCGCCGGACCGGCCTACAGCGTCGTCCTCACCGACGGGCTGGGCAGCGGACTGCGCTACGTGGATTCCTCCATCACCTCCACCCAGGGCTCGGTCGCTGGAGTGACGCCCATCACCTCTTCCAATCTGATCACCTGGGTTCTGCCGGTCATCCAGCCGAAGGAGAAAGTGACAATTCAATACGCCGCCGAGATCATCGGCTGCGGTGACCTGACCAACCGCTTCGCCGGGCGCCAGGGCTGCCTGGGCGAGACCTGCCAGTCCGCCGGGCCGGTGCAATCGCACGTGGAACTCCCCCCCACCATCCTGCTCAACACTAACCAGGCGGTGACGCCCATAGACACCTGCTACACCCGCACGGTCACCGTCACCGTGCGCAACGCCGGCCTCCTCAGCGTCTACTTCGCCACCCTCACCGAGACGCTGCCGGTAGGCCTGCAATATGTTCCGGGCACCACCCAGGTCAGCACCGATACGGTGCACTGGCAGCCCGGCCCCGACCCGACCATCGCCGGGCAGAACCTGATCTGGGATTCCTCCAGCGGTCCGCCGCTGGATTCGTGGTTGGCCCGCATCCGCCCCGGCGAGACGATCTACCTGCGCTACGACGTCTACGCCTCCTGCCCCTTCGCGGGCGGGCAATTGCGCATCCAGACCGGCTATCTGGATGCCTGCCGCGCCCCGTATCTTACAGAGGCTTCTTATTTCGTGATGCCGGTGCGCACCGCCGATCTCAGCCTGGTCAAGGCGGGCGAGAACCTGAGCCGCACCTCCCCCGCGCCCGATCTGATCTACGCTGAGCCGGGGGAGCCGGTGGTCTTTACCCTGACCCTGACCAACGAGGACACCGCCGCCCCGGCCCGCGAGGTCGTGGTCACCGACACGCTGCCGGGCAACCTGGTCTTCCAGGGCGCCACGCCCGGCTACACCGGCCCCGCCCCAGGCTCGCTGGGCGGCGTGATCACCTGGACCTTTGGCGTCATCTCGCCCGCTACCACGGTTGTCCTGACGGTCACCGGCGTGGTCAGCCAGCCGGAGGGCTGCACGGTCGCCGATGCGGTCAACACCGCCGAAGCCGCCTGGGGCTGCCCCGACGGCTGCCGCCAGGGCGTCCGCAGCGACCTGGCTCTTCTCCGAACCCGGCCGGTGTTCCAGCCGCCCATCATCACCACCGATATCCCGCCCGCCACGCTCCATCAGTGCGGCGGGGAGATCACCATCACCCTGAACAACCAGGGCCCGCCGGCCTACAACGTCGTCCTCACCGATACCCTCCCCTCCGGCTACGTCTACAGCGGCACGGTCCGGGCCAGCACGCCGCCTTCCGGAACCGTGGACCTGGGCCAGACGGTCGTCTACACCTGGGGCATGCTCCCCACCGGCCTCACCACTCTCACCCTGGCGGTGCGCAACTCCAGCGGGGCGGGCATCTGCGCCGCCCCCTCCGGCTCCAACGTCATCACCGTGACCTATGAAGACGACGTCCCCGATTGCGCCACCACCGGCACCTACAGCGTCACCGCGACGACGGCGGTCAACGTGGTCGGCCCGAACCTGGTGGTGGACAAGTCCCCCGCCAGCCTGACCGCGCAGGTGGGCGAGCGAGTCACCTGGACGCTGCGGGTGACCAACACCGGCACCGGCGTGGCCTACAACGTGGTGGTGACCGACGTGGTGGGTTCGTCCTTCATCAGCGTCACTGCCACCAGCGGCTCGGACGGCGCGCCGCCTCTCGTGGCCGGCAACGTGGTCACCTGGACGCCCAGCCCGATCCCTGCCGGCGGGACGTGGACCGCTCAGGTGAGCGCCGTCCTCATCTCCAGCGGCGGCAATCGGAATAAGCCCAGTGGTAGCCCAGCGGATCCGTCTCCGTGTAAACCGGCGTAGCACCGGAAAAGCCGAGGACGTCCAGAATGTGATAGGTGCTGGTCGGCAGGTCAATGACGACATCGTAAGCAGGGACGGCGGAGGGGCGCTGCGCCGTCAGCGTGACCGTATAGACGCCGCACGAGGAGACCCAGGGGGGCAGGCCGGAGAGACTCAGGCTCATCGCCGGGGCCCGGGTCTGGACGAAGATGCCTTCTTCAATGATGCCGTCGGCAGCGCACTCGGCGTTGCCCGTGACCCCCAGGTTCAGGTAGGACCAGTCATACCACTCAAAATCGGAGCAGGCAGCGGGCTCGGCCACCGCCG
>DAOUBO010000121.1:0-2446 GCA_034432695.1 Anaerolineae bacterium
ACCGTCACCGTCACCGGCGCCGAAGCGCCCGCCGCCAGAAAAACGGAGGTCGGCATCACGCTCCCGCTCCATCCGGCCGGAAGCCCGCCGAGGACCAGCGCAAAGGTATCCGGACCATTGCCGGTGTTGGTCAGAGTGTGGGTGTAAACAACGGTTGCGCCGGGATAAGCAGACCCTTCACGATCGGGCTCCAGCTCTACACCGAGTTGCTGGGGTCCCACAACGATCACTCCACCATCAGCATCTGCGATATAGATGTAATTTGACGAAACTGCTGTGCCATTGGCACTCCCCGGCGTATCATAGAAACCAACCTCCCTCGGATGAGCCGGGTCAGAAACGTCAATGATACGCAACCCTCGGCCCCCATCGGCCACATAGGCACGGTTCCCCGAAACTGCCACGCCATAGGCAGCCCCTGGAGTATCATAGTAGCCGACTTCGGCCGGATGTGCCGGGTCGGATACGTCAATGATGCGCAGTCCCCACCAATCGGCGACATATGCATAAGTTCCCGAAACAGCGACATCCCACGCAGTCCCCGGTGTATCATAGAAACCGACCTCGGTGGGGTGGGCAGGGTCGGAAATATCAATAATACGCAGACCAGCGCTTTGGGCGGCAAGGTATGCATAGTTGCCCGAAACCACCACATCCTCGGGCCACCCCGACGTGGTACAGGCGCCAACCAAATTCGGAGTGGCTGGGTTACTCACATCAACAATTCGCAGGCCCCCTCCACCGTAGTCGGCAACGTAGGCGTAGGTCCCTGAGATCGCTACTCCATGTGTCCCGTACGGCATGTCATAAGAGCCGACCTCGGTGGGATTTGCCCGATCGGACACATCTATAATGCGCAAACCGGACTCGTCAGCGATGTAAGCATAATTCCCCTCAACCGCTACATCATAAGCCACCTTGGGCGTATCGTAGAACCCAACCTCGGCCGGGGTAACCGGATCGGAGATGTCCATAATGCGTAAGCCACCCTTTTGCGCAGCCACGTAGGCGTAGGTTCCTTGAACGGTTATACTCAGAGCGGAGCCGGATACTCTTTCTAAGGAGCCGATCTCGGCGGGGGTAGCCGGGTTGTCCGCAGCGATGATACGTAAACCCCGTTCCTGGTCGGCGACATATACCTGGGTCCCTGAAACCGCCACACTATAGGCGGTCCCAGGAGTGTCAACAAGGCCGACCTGAGTGGGGTTATTGGGAAAGGTCACGTCTATAATACGCATCCCCGCGGTCCCATCAGCAACATAGGCATAGTTCCCTGAAACGGTCACGTCATAGGCATTTTGCGTAGGATAGCCACCGACCCCAATGGGGTTTGCTGGGTTGGACACCGAGAAAATCCGCAAGTAACCTGTCCAGGCAACGTAAGCGAAATTCCCCGAAACCGCGATCCCCCAGGCGGTCCCCGCGATAGTAGCGGAGCCGGTTTGGGTAGGATGAGCCGGGTCGCTCACGTCAATGATGCGCAGGTAGCTGCCGTTTGTGATGTAAGCGTAGTTTCCTGCTACCGCTACATCCGAGACACCCCCAGTGGTGCTATATAATCCAACCTCAACGGGCTGGATTGGATCGGAGATATTGATGATATGTAGACCACCGCTCGTGGGGACGTAATTGGCAACGTACGCGTAGTCTCCTGAAACCGCTACATTCACAGCGGAACCCTGTATACTGCAAGAGCCTTTTTCTGCAGGGGTTGCCGGATTGGAGATGTCAATGATTCGCAGGCCAGCCGATCCGGCGGCTATATAGGCGTGGTTTCCCGCCACCGCTACACCCTGCACAATGCCAGGCAGAACGCCGGTCTGTCCCACAACAGCAGGGTGTGCCGGATCAGAGATATTCAGGATGACCAGCCGTGGGCCAACGCCGATATAAGCATAGTTGCCCTGCGTTGCCACGGCGTAAGTGGGGCCACCGATCTGGGCCACCAATATGGCGTTTTGGGCTTGTTGCTGAGCATTCACTTTTGAGGTAGAGAGTGTTCCCTGAGCCAGGATGCCCGATACACTCAGTGTCAGGGCCAGCACAATCGTGGTCAACCGGATAAAGATTTGCGCTCTCATGGTTTTGCTCCTTAATTATATGGCATTTTGGTTTTCCCACGTTGGCTCTCGTCCCTACCAAGATGGGGGAAATTTTTGGCGCCCGTGATCGCCACCCCCATTTCTGCGGTTGGGAGTTGCAGATAGCAGAGTTGGTTCTACACCTCTCGCATAGCCCATCAGGGTATTAGCGGATCGCAGTTTTGACAAATTATCTCGCCGCTCTTGACCGTTTGAAAGCACCCCCTTTCATTGATGTGGGCAGGAATTCCTCCTGGCCCTTCCCCCCACCCCCCCCGCCAGCAGGAGCGGGCGAAGAACGGCCGGATTTTGCCTCCATTCTACCACAAACCTGTTCCGAAAATTCGGAAATTTTCCGACCAATC
>DAOUBO010000122.1:0-3572 GCA_034432695.1 Anaerolineae bacterium
GGGAATTGAGCGGGCGAATGGTCAGGTGCGACGCAGGGTTCAGACGATCGTCTCACCCCCTTTCGGAAACGCGGCAAGCAGCGAACCACAGGCCGGAGGAGGCGGAGGGGGTGGGATTCGAACCCACGGTGACCACAAAGGGCCACAGCGGTTTTCGAGACCGCCCCGATCGTCCACTCCGGCACCCCTCCGCACGGTGGTATTATACCACATCCCCTTCAGTCTGCAATGGCGTTCCTTTTGACACCGCCCTCGCTCCGTGGTAAAATACCGCCCGCAGTAGCCGTTCTCGTCAACAGGCTATCGGTGAAACTCGTCATTCAGATTCCCGCCTACAATGAGGAGTCCACCCTCCCCCAGACCCTTCGCGACCTGCCCCGTTCCCTGCCGGGGGTGGACCGGATAGAGGTGCTGGTGGTGGACGACGGCTCCACCGACCGCACGGCGGAGGTGGCGCGGGAGGCAGGGGCCGACCATGTCGTCCGCCTGAAGCAGAACCAGGGGCTGGCAACGGCCTTCACCGCGGGCCTGGAGACGGCGCTGCGACTGGGCGCCGACATCATCGTCAACACCGACGCCGATAACCAGTACCGGGGGGAGGACATCGCCCGGCTGGTGGAGCCCATCCTGGAGGGCCGGGCGGACATCGTCGTGGGCGACCGGGGGGTGGCGGCCCTGGAGCACTTCTCCCCCCTCAAGCGGCTCCTCCAGAAGTGGGGGAGTTGGGTCGTGGGGCGCGCCGCCGGCATCCCCATCCCCGACGCCACCAGCGGCTTCCGGGCCTTCACCCGGGAGGCCGCCCTGCGCCTCACCGTCCTGGGCGACTACACCTACACCCTGGAGACCCTCATCCAGGCCGGGGCGCGCAAAATGAAGGTCGTCTACGTCCCCGTCCGCACCAACCCCCAGACCCGGCCGTCCCGCCTGATCCGCAGCATTCCCTCCTTCCTCGCCCTCTCCGCCGTCACCATTGTCCGGTTCTACACGATGTACCGCCCCCTGCGGGTCTTCACCGCCATTGGAAGCGTACTTCTTGCCGGTGGACTGGCCCTGGGGGGCCGTTTTCTGTATTTTTACCTCCAGGGACGGGGCACGGGGCATGTCCAGTCCCTGATCCTGGCGGCCATCCTGACCATTGTGGGCTTCCAGGTCTGCCTCATCGGCCTGATGGCCGACCTCATCCAGATGAACCGGAAGATGCTGGAGGAAATTCTCTACCGGGTGCGGAAGGGGGAACTGGAGCAGATGTCGGACGCGGCTTCGGATATCGGACGCGGATGAACGCGGATGGACGCGGACTTTGGTTTCGGATATCGGACGCGGATGAACGCAGATGGACGCGGATTTTGGCTTCGGATATCGGACGCGGATGAACGTGGATGAACGCGGATTTTGGCTTCGGATATCGGACGCGGATGAACGCAGATGGACGCGGATTTTGGCTTCGGATATCGGACGCGGATGAACGCAGATGGACGCGGATTTCGGGTGATGAATTTTGGCTCTTGACATCCGTGTAATCTGTGCAATCCGTGGTTCCAATTTTGACTTCACTGCAAAAACTCACCGCAGAGGCGCCGAGAGCGCAGAGTTCTACATTAATCTAATCTCTGCGCCCTCTGCGTCTCGGCGGTAAAAACAACCTTTTTGCAGGAGACTCAATTTGAAATCCGTGTAATCCGTGTTTTTTTGAAATCCGTGCAATCCGTGTAATCCGTGGTTTTTTTGAAATCCGTGCAATCCGTGGTTCCAACCGGAGGAGGACGATGCAATGGGGCCGTCCGGTCCTTCCCGCAGCCTGCTGGTCTTCTGCTCCGTCCTCAGCCTGATTGCCGGCGCGCTGATCGGCTACTTCACCCCTCACCCCCGCGGCCGCCCCATCACCGTAGTGACCCCGGAGCCCACGTCCACCCCCACGCCCACCCCGACCCCTGCGCCCCTGCGGGTCTACGTCTGCGGGGCGGTGCAGACGCCGGACGTCTACCTGCTTCCGCCCGGCAGCCTGGTGCGGGACGCGGTCCGGGCCGCCGGAGGCCCCGCCCCCGACGCCGACCTGGAGCGCATCAATCTGGCCCGCGAACTCTCCGATCAGCAGCAAATCTACGTCCCCCGGCAGGGGGAGGGGAACAGCCCAGTTTCTCCGATCTCCGGGGGTGCCCCGACCCCCGGCACCCCCTCGTCCTCGCGCATCAACGTCAACACGGCGACCGTGGAGGACCTCCAGCGGCTCCCGCGCGTGGGCCCAGCACTGGCCCAGCGCATCGTCGCCTACCGGGAGATGTACGGCCCCTTCCAGACTCCCGAAGACCTGATGCAGGTCCCGGGCATCGGGGAAGCGATCTTTGCGGCCATTCGGGACTACATCACGGTGGGGCCGTAACACCAAACGCCACCTTCGAGGTGACGGTCACCTTCAAGGTGACCGTCACCTTCAAGGTGACCGTCACCTTTTACTTCCCCGCCACCACCCACCACCGGCGCCCGTCGCTGATGACCTCCACGGCCCCCTGCGCCCCGACCCGGTAGACGGATACCTCCGCCAGTCGCCGGTCCTCCCGCGAAGACCGGGGCCCCGGCAGGTCGCCGGGCGGCACCACCACCGCCTCCGGACCCACCCGGCTCAGGAACCGGTCCGTCAGGGCGAAGGTATCCCCGTGCTGCGGCGCCTTGAGGACGTCGCATTGCAGCCACGCTTCCCTCTCCGCCAGCGCCTCCTGCTCCGCCGCCCGCAGATTCCCGGTCAGTAGAAAACAGACCGACCCATAGTCCAGCCGGACCACCACATTGGGGGAAGCGTTCGCCGGCAGCGACGGGCCGGGGTGGAGGACGGTGAGCAGCATCCCCTCATCCAGGGTCAGTTGCAGGCCCCGTTCCCCCCGCCAGACCTGCCGGGCCGACCGCGCGGCCACGGTCCGCCAGCGGTCGCAGAGGGCACCGGTGCAGCCGTCGTCCCGCGCGATCAGGTGGCGGACCGGGTACCGCTCCAGGACCGCGATCAGCCCCGGCAGGACATCCTCGGCGGGGCGAGTGAGGACGACCAGGTCCAGGTCGTGGTCCCAGAAGGGCATCCGGCGGCCCAGAGCGGATAGGAGCCTCGTCGTGCCCGGCGCCCCGCCCACCAGCACCTGCCGCCCCGACGGAGTACGGATAAAGACCGCATCCCCGCCCTCCACGTCCAGAAAGGCGACGCGGAGCCGGCCGTCGGGAAGGGAGAGGCGGGCAATCCCCGCCAGCACCAGCAACAGCGCGGCGGCGCTCAGCAGCAGACGGTCGCTCACGCGCCCCGTCAGGCTGGCCCAGAGGGCGCGTAGCCGGGCCCGAATCCGGGGTTCGGAGACGGCCGTGACCGCGCCGAGCAGGCCATAGAGGGCCCAGGTCCCCGCGGCCGTCATCCGGCCCACGTCCACCCAGGCGTAGGGGATGCCCGCCGCCCACCGGACGACCTCTATGGTGTAGGTCAGGAAGAGCCAGGCCACCCAGCCCAGGACCTCCCCCAGAGGGAGCCAGAGCATCCCCGCCAGGGTCGCCAGTCCGCCCCAGACCATGACCCCCGGCTGGGCGGGAAGGACCAG
>DAOUBO010000123.1:0-2994 GCA_034432695.1 Anaerolineae bacterium
ACCGTCACCGTCACCGGCGCCGAAGCGCCCGCCGCCAGAAAAACGGAGGTCGGCATCACGCTCCCGCTCCATCCGGCCGGAAGCCCGCCGACCTCAAGGGTAAACGTATCCTGCCAGTTCCCTGTATTGGTCAGAGTGTGAGTGTAAATAACCGTTCCGCCAGGAAGAGCACTCCCCTCGCGATCTGGCCTCAGACTTATACCGATTTGCAGACCCTCCACGTTGAAGGCCGCAGAAGCCGAACCTTCGCCCCCGTTCTCTGAGACAAAATATGCGGTGTTGGTGATCGTCTGACCAAAAAACGCATTGTCTATGCCCAGTGTCGCCGTGAAAACCAGCGACGTCTCTTCATTTCCCGCCACCACTCCCGTCCAGGTAATGACACCCCCTTCGCAAATTGCCGCCCCCTCTACCCAACCGCCAAACGCAACCTCCACAGGCAAAATGTCTGTCAGGATGAACGAGGCTTCCACACTACCTGCGTTGGAGAGGGTAAGGGTATAGGTTACCACGCCACCCAGAGGCACATTTTCGGCAGGTTGAACGGTCTTTTTCGCAGAAAGAGAGGTCTGCACCAGCCCCAGCACCGCCCATTTTGAAAAGTGGTCCGGCTGAGCCGCGACCCGGTTTTCAGTAACGTCCACCACGCTGGTCGGCTCCCGATTCCACTGCACTCCATCCCACCAGTACAGCCCCAGGGTCGGCTCCAGGATGCCTCCCAGGCTCGCCTCGTCATACTCTACTGTCACCGTGTACCGATAGCCAGGAGCCAACTGGGCCGGTTCCCCGGTATCGGAGTAAACCGCCGTGATTTCAAAGGGAGAGCCGACATTGCTCCATACCCCGATAACCTGCTCTTCCAGCGGCCGATAGAGAATCCGAACGGTCTGAGTGAATGCGCCTGCCGGGAACTGAAACGTCCGGTCTCCAGCGATAGAAGAGAACTCTCCACCAGAAGGCGGAACCTCCTCCTGGAGGGAGAGCCGCAGAATGGTCAGACCCCCTTCGGGGTCGCTCGGGTTCGCATAGTCTGCAGTGTAGATGTAATTCCCCATCACCCGAATGTCCCACACCTGGCCGGAGGCCTGCCCGCTGCCGACCCGGACCGGGTTCGCTGGATCCGAAATGTCCAGCACGTGGACGCGTTTGTAGTAGTAGGTTCCCACATATGCCAGGTTTCCAACTACATCAACGCTCCTCCAGAGGTCGCTGTCATCTTTGTAGCACTGAACGAGAGTGGGATTCGCTGGGATTGACACATCAACGATGCAGAGCCCCTGGTACATATCCGCAATATACACATAGGTTCCCTGGACCGCCAGGTCTGCGGCCGTACCCGGGTTGTACGAACCGGCGGGCGAAGGATGAGCGGGGTCCGACACGTCCACAATTTGCAAACCCGTTAGCCCATTGAGAATATACGCATAGGTACCGGAAATGACCACTGTGGACCCTGAAATCGGGCAGGAGCCGACCAGCAAAGGGGCAGAGGGGTTAGAAACGTTCACAATCTCCAGGTTGCTACCGACCACGTAAGCAAGAGAGCCAGAAACAGCGACACCGCTTGCGGAGGTCGCATAGGCGCCCCGCTCCGCCGGGTGTGCTGGATCCGAGACCTCAACGATCCGCAGCCCGGCAGACCCATCGGCCACATAGAGATAGTTCCCCTGAGAGGCCACGCCCGAGGCTGAGCCCGGCGTGTCCAGATATCCCACTTCAACCGGGAAGCCCGGGGTGGAGATGCGCACGATTTGAACCCCCTTGTTCCCCAGAGTGATATACGCATAATTCCCCTGGACCGTTAATCCCTGGGCGGGCCCCATTCCGTAGGAACGAACCAGATTGGGGCCCACCGGGTTGGAAACATCCAGGATATTCAGCCCGCCTCGCTGGGCCGCAACGTAAGCGTAGTTTCCCGAAACTGCCACGCGCTCGGCGGGACCACCAGAGAGATTCCGGGAACCTTGCTCCACCGGCTGGGCCGGATTAGAAAGATCCAGAACCCGCAGGGCTCCCGATGCCGCCAGATAACCGTATTCCCCAGCAATCGCCAGATGACCTGCCGCCCCGGAAAGATTGAACACCTTCTGCGGGTTGGCTGGATTAGAGATATCCACAACATCCAGCCCGAACGAGCCCCGGCTGAGATAGGCGTACGATCCCAGCACAGCCACGTTGGAACAGTAGGATGCCGTGTAAACGCCTGTCACCGATGGGCTGGATGGATTGGAAATGTCAATGGCATACAGACACCCACCGGAATAGTTGTACCTCGCGAGATATGCATACGTGCCGGAGATAACCACATCGTAGGCGCTGGTCAGAGAGGGGAGGCTGCCGGCCAGTTGAGGACTGCTGGAAGAGGAGATATCCACTATCAGGAAGCCGCCTGTATCGTCAGCAATGTACGCGTAGTTCCCTCCGATCGCCAGGCTGCGTGCGTTTCCCGGTGTGTCGTATTGCCCCAGCAGAGCAGGGGCAGAAGGACTGGAAATATCAAAAATGTACAATCCACGGCTCGCAGCGGCGAGATAGGCAACGTTCCCAACCACCTCTATATCTCTGATCACCTCCGTCGGAGAGGTGGAGAGAATCTCCGTTTGTCCAACAGATTGAGGTTCTGCCGGGTTAGCGATGTTCAGCACCCTCATCCGGGTTCCTATGCCGACATAGGCATAGGGACCTTGAACGGCCACCGCTGTCACCCGTCGGCCCCACTCTCCCGCCCGTTCGGGCGCGACGGTCGGCGGCCACAGTGATTGAGCGGATACAGTCCAGACCGCCAGCACGGCCAGGATAAGGACCAGGAATAGCAGTAGATAGATTCGGGTTTTCATCTTGACCTCCCTGCAGTAAAAGAGTATGGTGAGACGATTTCCGCGCTCTTCACCCCTCCCACCCCTCCCGCCAGCAGGAGCGGGCGAAGAACGGCCGGATTTTGCCTCCATTCTACCACAAACCTGTTCCGAAAATTCGGAAATTTTCCGACCAATC
>DAOUBO010000124.1:0-8198 GCA_034432695.1 Anaerolineae bacterium
GGCGTCGCGCCACCCACATCGGCGTCCTGCTTGACTGGCCCAGCATCGGATGTGCCAAGTCCAAACTCTTCGGCGAGCACAACGAGGTGCCCCCCGAACGAGGGTCCTGGGTCCCCCTCTGGGACGGTCCGGAGGTCATCGGCGCTGTCCTGCGGACCCAGAGCCACGTCCAGCCCGTCTATGTCTCCGTTGGCCACCGGGTGGACCTGGAGACGGCGATAGACCTGGTGCTGGCCTGCACGTCGTCCTACCGGGTCCCGGAGCCCCTGCGCTGGGCCCACCGGGTCGCGGGGGGCGAGCCGCTTCCCACCTCGCGGCAACTGAGCCTGTTCTGAGCCGATCGCAGGCCTTTCGGCAACACAGCCGCCGGGCCCCTTGCCCTGAAAAACTAAAAAGTAGAGTCCACTCCGTTAAATCTGTGCAATCCGTGGTTCCATAGAGTCCAGTCCGCTAAATCTGTGAAATCCGTGTAATCCGTGGTTCCTTTGAAAAAGGGGGCCGGACAACGGCTCTCTCTGGAGGCGATATGGAAGAGAGACTGGCCTACGCCGCGCGGCTCCTGAAAACAGCACGCCACGCCGTTGCCCTCACGGGCGCGGGCATCAGCACGCCGTCGGGCATTCCCGACTTCCGCTCTCCGGGCACCGGCCTCTGGGAGAAAGACGACCCGATGGAGGTCGCATCGCTTCAGGCGTTGCGCCGGGACCCGGCCCGCTTCTACCGCTGGGTCCGCCCGCTGGTCTCCCTCCTGCGCCAGGCGCAGCCTAACCCGGCACACGTGGCGCTGGCCCAACTGGAGGCCGCGGGGCTTCTGAAGGCCGTCATCACCCAGAACATAGACAGCCTTCACCAGCGCGCTGGCTCCCAGGTCGTTCTGGAACTCCACGGTCACCTGCGCACAGTGACCTGCCTGTCCTGCTATCGGAAGGCCCCTGCTGAAGGATTGGAGGAAATCGTGGAACGGGGCGAAGTGCCCCGGTGTTCTTACTGTGGAGGCGTGGTGAAACCCGACGCGATCCTCTTCGGCGAACAACTGCCCGAAGAGGTCTTCAGCGCTGCGATGGAACACGCCCGCCGGGCCGACCTGATGCTGGTCGTCGGCTCCTCGCTGATGGTGCTGCCCGCGGCGAAACTCCCAGCCATCACCCACGCCAGCGGCGGCCAGTTGCTGATTTTCAACCTTCAGCCCACCTACGCCGACGCCTTCGCCGCCGCGGTTTTCCATGCTGATGTGGTGGAGACCCTGCCAAGACTTGCCCAACTCTCTCTGTCGGAGCCGTAGAATGACGAAAGTCCAGTTTCAGCCGAAGGGACGAATAGAAGTCTCCCCCAAAGCCATCGCCAGCCTGGTCCACGAAGCCGTCGTCTCCTCGTACGGCATCGTGGGAACAGTCTCCAAGGACCTGCCGACGGAGATCGCGGACGCCTTTTCAGGAGGGGGCCACCGGGGCATCGTGGTCCGGGTGCGGAATGGACAGATCACCATTGACCTGTATGTGGTGGTAGAGTACGGGACCCGCATCGCGGCAGTGGCCCGCAGCGCGATGAACGTGGTGAAGTACACGGTGGAAAAGGCCCTGGGAATGCCGGTGGCCGAAGTGAATGTGCATATTGCCGGAATCCGGGTCTCCGATTCCGAGTGAAAGAGGCTGGACGAAGATGATGGTCCTGGACGGAGAGCGCTTCAAACGAATGGTCTATGCCGGATTGATCTGGCTGCGGGGACACCAGGAAGAGGTCAACGCGCTGAACGTCTTCCCGGTGCCCGACGGCGACACGGGCACGAATATGGTGCTCACCATGCAGTCCGCGTGGGAAGAGGTGGCGGACTTTTCGGAAAACAACGTGGGCAAGGTGGCCCACCGGGTTGCCCATGGCGCGCTGATGGGCGCCCGCGGCAACTCCGGGGTCATCCTCTCCCAGATCTGGCGGGGACTGGCCCGCCACCTGGACAACAAAGAAGTCCTCACGGCGACGGACTGGGCCGCTGCCCTGGAAGAAGGCGTGCGGACCGCCTACAAGGGCGTGATCCGACCCGTAGAGGGGACGATTCTGACCGTAGCGCGGGAGGCGGCGGAGGAGGCCAGCCGAGCCGCCGCGCGGGGGGAGGACCTCCCCGCCGTGATGGAGCGGACGGTCCGGCGGGCATGGGACGCCCTTTCCCGAACGCCGGACCTGCTGCCCGTGCTGGCCGAAGCCGGCGTTGTAGACGCTGGAGGACAGGGCCTCTGCATCATTCTGGAGGGGATGACCCGGGCCCTCCGGGGCGAGTTCATACCGGAGATGGCTCCGACGGTGGCTGCGGCCCCTGCCACCCCGGCCTTTGAGGCCCCCCCGACCCCGGAGGAGGAGTACGGCTACGACGTTCAGTTCCTCATCGTGGGACAGAGGCTGAACGTGGAGGCTATCCGGCGGGATATAGACGCGATGGGCACTTCGGCCCTCGTCGTCGGCGACGAGAACGTCGTCAAGGTCCACGTCCACGTCCACGACCCCGGCGTCCCCCTGAGTTACGCCGTCAAACTGGGATCGCTGCGGGACGTCGTCGTGGAGGACATGCAGGCCCAGTATCAGGAATTCGTCCGGGCCCGTGAGACGACCGGTCCCGGCGCCCCGGCTCCGGCGGCGCCGCCGGCGTCCCGGATCTCCGTACTGGCGGTCCAGAGCGACACCGCAGTCGTCGCGGTCGCAGCGGGAGACGGGCTGGAGAAGGTCTTCCTGAGCCTGGGCGCGGCAGCGATCGTCCCCGGCGGTCAGACGATGAACCCCAGCACGGAGGAGATCCTCCGGGTCGTTGAGCGTGTTCCCGCTCCCAAAGTCATCGTTCTCCCCAACAACAGCAACATCGTCCTGGCGGCCCGGCAGGCTCAGGAACTCAGCCAGAAAGAGGTCGCCGTGGTGCCCACCCGTTCCATCCCCCAGGGCGTCGCCGCACTGCTGGCCTTCAACTACCAGGCCGACCTGGAGGAGAACGTGCGGAAAATGAGCCGGGCGGCCCAGGAGGTTCGGACCGGAGAGGTCACCACCGCCACGCGCGACGCCACGCTCAACGGCCTGCAGGTCCGCCAGGGGCAGATTATCGGCCTCTGCGACGACCAACTGGTCGTGGCCGGCGACTCGGTGGAGGAGACGGTGGAGACTCTCCTGGAGCAAATGGGCATCGCCGAGCGGGAAATCATCACCCTCTACTACGGTGCAGGCGTCCAACCGGAGGAGGCAGAAGCCCTGGCCGCCCACCTCCAGGAACGATACCCCGACCAGAGTTTTGAGGTCGTCTACGGCGGGCAACCACACTACTTCTACATCATCTCGGCGGAATAAGGAGGCAGCGTGGGTCAGGTACGGATCGTGACCGATGGCGACGCCCATCTGGACCCCAGTTGGGCCCGAACGCTGGATATCACCGTCGTCCCCCTCCGGGTTCGGGTTGGCGACGAAACGTATCAGGACAAGAACGGCTCGCGCAACGAGTCCCTGCTGACCCGTATGGCGCAGGAGCGAATCCGCCCGATCGTCGTGGGCCCCACCCCGGAGGATTTCCAGCGGGTCTACGCCCGCCTGACCCGTACGACCGATACCATTCTGTCCATCCATTCGTCGGACCGGCTCAGCCCGGTGGTCCGGAATGCCCGGCTCGCGGCGACCGCCTTTCTGGGTCGGTGCGACATCACCGTTCTGGACTCCCAGACCACCTCCCTGGGCCTGGGGATTCTGGTGCGGGAAGCGGCACGGATGGCCCGGGAAGGCCACCCGATGGCCTACATCCTGCGCCACCTGCGGGGGATGATCCCCCGCATCTACTTCGTGATGCTCACCGACACCCTGGACTACCTGGAGCGCAGCGGCAGGATCAGCGCCTCCCAGCGCATTCTGGGCACCATGCTGGGGATCAAGCCCTTCCTGATGATGGAGGAAGGAGAGATCATCCCCGCCGAAAAAGTGCGGAGCCGGGAGAAGGGGCTGGACAAACTGGTGGAGTTCATCAGCGAGTTCCCCAAACTGGTGGAAGTCGCCATCCTGCAGCCCGTTTCGTACCCCACGGACGAGACAGTGCTCCTGCAGGAGCGGATCTCAGCCCTTTTCCCCTCCCTTCCTCCGGCTCCCATCCTGGTCTACGGGCCGGTTCTGGCTTCCCATGTCGGGCCGGACGGTCTGGGGGTGGTGGTCTATGAAGGGATGGAATCGTGACAACAGAGGGCTGGCTCTTCGCCTGGCCTTCGGGGCAGGCGCCCTTCTGCTCCTGGTAGCGATCGGCGCGCTGGGATACCGAACCTGGCAGCAGATCCACCACCTGGAACAGGTGAACCGGGCGGAGGCCGAACTGGAGGCGCAACTGCACTACGAACGGGAGCGCAACCGGCGGCTTCAGGGGGAATGGGAGCGCGTCTCCTCGCCGGACTTCCCGGAAGAATGGGCACGCGTCTACGGCGGGATGGTCCTTCCCGGCGAGGTCCGCCTCGTCGTCCCGGACACCCCTCCGCCGTCGCCGACGCCTCTCCCGCCGACCCCCGTCCCTTTCTGGCAACGATGGTGGGAAAGCCTGACCCGGGAATCCCCATGAACCGCCTCGCGCGCTTTGAGCAACTGGCGGAACAACTGGTGGAAGGGACCTTTGCGCGCCTGTTCGCCGACCACCTGCATCCTCTGGAAGTGGCGACCCACCTGGCGCGGGCCATAGAGGACGCGCTGGAGAATCCCCCTCCGCCCCTCCAGTCCGCGTCGCCACCCCCTGCCCCGACCCGCTATCGGATTTTCCTCCACCCCACTGACCTGACCGCGCTGACCGCCCGCGGTGGCCTGCTGGAGGAACTGACCCGATACCTCACGCGCCTGGTGGACCAGGCCGGGCTTTCCCTGACGGCATCGCCGGTGATCTCCCTGGAGCCCGCCTCCGACCTCCAGCCCCACACCGTGCGGGTGTGCGCCTCCTGGGAAAGCGTGGAAGCAGAGGAAAACACCCGATCCTTCTCCGCGGAGAGGAGAGGAGAAGAAGAAGAGGAAGCCCGGACGGCGTTTCTGATCATCGGAGGCAGGCGCCAGGTGCCTCTGGATGGGCCCGTCCTGCACATCGGTCGGGCACTGGACAACGACATCATCCTGGAAGACCCACGCGTTTCACGGCACCACGCGCAGATTCGCCGCCGGTTCGGCCGCTACGTCCTCTACGACCTGGGCAGTTCCGGCGGGACGACCGTCAACGGCTACCCGATCCAGGAATGCGTCCTCCGGCCCGGAGACGTTATCTCTTTCGCCGGACTGGAAGTTGTCTACGGCGAGGACTCCCTACCGGCGGAGGAAGGGCCGAAAGGCGAGACGGAATCCACCTGCTCCATGAGCGAGGCTGCCGATGCGTCCGGATGAAATTCTGCTGACGGCCCTCCGACTGGGGCTGGCCGTCCTCCTTTATGCCTTCCTCGCCGCCATTCTCTACTTCCTGTGGAAAGACCTGCGTCGGACCGGCCGGACCGAGGTCTACCCCCGGCCCGAAGGGCGGCTGATCGTGGTGGAAGCAGGGGAGCATGGGCCGGAGGTGGGAACGGTCTTCTCCCTGCGGGAAGTCACCTCGCTGGGGCGGTCGCCGGGAAATACCGTGGTCCTGCCGGACCCCTTTGTATCGGCCCACCACGCGCTCCTCTCCTGGCGGGAGGGGCACTGGTGGCTGGAAGACCAGGGAAGCACCAACGGCACCACGCTGAACGGTGAGCGCGTCCGCCGCCCCACGGTGGTCAGCGCGGGCGACCTCATCGGCATCGGGAGGGCCGTTCTGCGGCTGGAAATCGGCCAGGATGAGGGAAAGACGACGGGAGACAGCGAGCACGCCTCCATCGCAAAGGAGCCGTGATGGAAACCACGCAACTGATCTGGATCATTGCGGTCACGCTGCTGGGACTTTTGAACATCGTCTGGCAACTGGACCTGCAGACCCGGATGAAGCGGCTGGAGGGACGATACCGCCGCCTCTCCGGAGCCAGTATAGAAGAGACCGGTCCGCAGGTCGGTCTGGGGACTCTGCTGGCCCAGATCGGCTCCGTGCGGGACCGGGTGGAGAAACTGGAGGCCCTCGCCAGCCAGGCTCAGGCCAGCCTGGGACATGCGCTCCGGGGGGTTGGGATCGTGCGCTACCGGGCCCTTCCCGACGTCGGCGGCGACCAGAGTTTCTCCCTGGCGCTGGTGGACAGCGAGGGCAACGGCATTGTTCTCACCGCCCTCTACCTCCGGGAAGGGACCCGCTTCTACGGCAAGCCGCTGACGGCCTGGAACTCCCCCTACCCGCTCACCGAGGAGGAAAAACAGGCGCTGGAGCAGGCCCGCCAGGCACTGTAGCGGAGGGTTATGAAACCACGGATTGCACGGATTTCACAGATTTTTCACATAGGAAACCACGGATTGCACGGATTTCACAGATTTTATTGATTCGCAAACGAAGAATCCGTGTAATCCGTGAAATCCGTGGTTCCCATCCACACCGGATGCCGATGGAGGAGGATGTGGAGCGCGGACGGGCACTGGGTGCGGTGGCAACCCCGCCGGACCTGGTGGCTTTTATGGTGTCGCTGGCAGCACCGGCGGGGCCCTGTGCGCGGGTGCTGGAGCCGGCCTGCGGCGATGCCCCCTTCCTGGCCGCCTTCGCCGAACGGTACGGCTCCCACCACGAACTGGTCGGGGTGGATATAGACCCGGCCGCAGTGGAGCAGGCGCGGCGGCGCGCCCCCTTTGCGACCATTCTGGAGGAGGACTTCCTCCTCTGGCAACCAGCCGAGCGGTTTGACCTCATCATCGGCAACCCTCCGTACGGCATCATCGGCGATGCATCCCACTATCCCATCCACGTCCTGAGGGAGCGAAAGCCGCTCTACAAGCAGCGGTTCCGGACCTGGCGGGGCAAGTACAACATCTACGGGGCCTTCATAGAGCATGCGGTCAACCTCCTGAGCCCCGGCGGCCGGCTGGTCTTTGTGGTTCCGGCGACCTGGATGGTACTGGACGACTTTGCCCCGCTGCGACGGTTTCTGGCCCTGGAGGGCAGCCTGGAAGTGTACTATATGGGCCGTCCGTTCCCGGAGCGCAACGTCGTCGCCGTCGTCCTGCTCTTTCAGCGGGGAGGGCAGGGGCTGAGCCTATACGACCGGGACCCCAGGTCCGGGGTCCGAAACCCCGTCGTCCGGAAAACCGGGTACCGGGGAGAAATGATCCGGTTTGAAACCCCCGAGGCCCTTGCCTTTGAGCGGCAGGGGATCCCCCTGGAGGAACTTCTGGAAGTGTATTTCGCCGCCCGCAGCCCCGAAATTCGCCGCCATCCCTCTGTGGCGCAAGAGCCCAGGGATGGCCTGGTGCCGGTCTTAACCGGACGCAACCTGAAACCCGGGTGGATTGACTATGAGCGATGTTATTCCGGTCTCTGGATGCCACGAGAGGAGGCGCCCTCGCTCCGGTTTTTCTACGGTTTCCCCCACATTGTGGTGGGGCACACGAAGGGCGCGCGGGTCGTGGCCGCGCGGGACGAGCAGTGCTATCCCTGGCGGGAGGAGTTTCACCTGGTCCCGAAAGTCGCCGGATTGGATGAGCGAGCGCTGGTGGGATACCTGAACAGCGATCCAGTTCAACAGTATGTTCGCTCCCTGTACCGGGACCTGGTTCCCCACCTGACCATGACCCAACTGCGGCGGGTGCCGGTGCCACCGGAATTCGCCCCAAATTTCCCCGAAGGCTCTCTAATGGTTTCGTGGTCTTTCAGCCTGAATACCCTCGCCGGGTAGAAGCGCTGATTCGGAAACGGGTTCAAGGAGGGGAGGGCCGGGATGTCCGCTGGGATGAGACCCTGAGCGTACTGGGGGAGATGACCACCGATGCGGGCACTGGTCTATGACGGCGAGCAGTTGCGGCGGCGGGACGATTACCCCCGCCCCGTCCCGCCCCCGGGGGAGGCGCTGGTGCGCGTCCGCCTGGCGGGCATCTGCAACACCGACCTGGAAATCGTGCGCGGCTATATGGGGTTCCGGGGCGTGCTGGGACACGAGTTCGTCGGAACAGTGGAGGAATGCCCCGCTGGTAGTGAGGCACGAAGCGCAGCGGAGTGCCGCACACTCCCCGCTGGTAGTGAGGCACGAAGCGCAGCGGAGTGCCGCACGCTCCTCGGGCGGCGGGTGGTCGGCGAGATCAACGCCTACTGCGGCGAATGCCCCACCTGCCGCGCCGGC
>DAOUBO010000125.1:0-1738 GCA_034432695.1 Anaerolineae bacterium
GCCCGTCAATCCCGCCGACGCGAACCCGGATGGCGCTGATGCAATCGTCGCCAGCAATCAGCCGCGCCGCCTCCAGGGTGGTGAGAATCAGCGCGGGACTGGGAGCACTGTCGCAAAACCGAAGAGAAGGTAGCACCCTGGAAAAGACCCTTTGGCCGTTTTTATCATAGCGCAGGAAGGCCACCGGAGGAAAATAGATTCCCAGGGGTATTCGGTTGACTTCACTCGGTTCCGGAAGGTGTTCTATGGAAAACATTCCGGTAACCTGGAAGTGAACTTGTGTCTGCTCTCTATGGGAAGAGGGGTTCAAGGAAGGGAGAACTTCCAACGTTACACCCTCATACCCGGGGGGAGATGGCAACTCTCTGTACGCTCGGAGACATCCGGATAACCACTCCAGCGCAGAGTAGGTTTTGGTCAGGGGGGAAGTAGATAACGTTTGAGCCCATTGGGCATATGCATCCTTGCTTGAAACCCTTTCCTCCAGAATGGTTTGGCGCGCAGGCAGTGTATCCAGCCACCGGGTTCCACCTCTCTCCACGATTTCCTCCAGAGAAACGTTAGGAGGAATCTCTATTTGTACGATGCGAAGGGTAGTAGTAAAGAGCACGTAGGGCGTCACATGCAATAAAGCGGGAGCATCCACAAAGACTATCGGATGACCACCAGGGCCTTCACTTATCTCTCGGTGAGACCGCATAGATGCGCTCAAGTAAGTACCCGTCACTATTGCGTGATCCAGACCGGTAAGCAGCGCTTCTTGCGGGGGATCAATCGCGGCGACCAGAAGGGGCACGCTTGGAGCATTCACGCCAATGGGTGTATTCACAAATAGACCGGGGATCTCGGGGTTGAAGGAGGCCGGTCCATAATACGCGTAGTATCTCCCCGGAGCGACTGTTTCCGTAAAAGCACCACGGTCAACAACCAGAAGAGTCTCCAGGCCCAGAACACCGGTTAACGATGTGGAGGGCGGCAACAAATCCGGTGACCAATCTTGGTACAGGTATCCTAATATCGCTAATGGAGCGGCAACCTCCACATCAGGGATTGCACGAATTGTTTCAAGTTGCTGAACATAGATGCCTCCTCTAATTTGTGCCAGAAAGTTGGCTTCCACCAGATTATACTTCTCCTCCACCGCCGATCGGCTTCCTTTCGGACGCACTAAAATATCGTAGGAAGTGCGCCAATAGTGACTCAGGTTTTCTTTCACTATGCCCACGCTGCTTTCAGACACCGCAGAGAAGACCAGGAGGCCTCCAGTGAGCACAACATACCCCACAGCCAGCAGCCAGATCAACCGGTTACCAGACCAGGGGATAATCTTTTTTAGGGTGGAAAACCGGAGTTTCCTCATAAAGTCTGTGCTCCATGGTTGTGTGGACGGCGGTTCTTATTGCCGCCAGACGCCTTTTTGGAGAGGCTACCAACAGGTTCCACAGGCCAGATTTTCTCGTTCCCAGGGCCAGCACCAATCAAAGCAAACATCGCAGTATCGTTTGTATCGCCATCTCTCAAACTTGAGGTACCCGCAACTGTGGCATGGGCCCTGGCTCTCGCAACAATACTGAACGATATGACATCCCGTTGGCTGAGGCGGCCGGGGCGGGCTTCCTGCATCCGCTCCCACCGACCGCGCCGTCGCCAGCGAGGCCACCGCCAGCAGAAGGGCCACCACCAGCATCCCCCAAAGCACCCGCATCCGCCATCGCCCGTTCATCGCTCACCTCCGACA
>DAOUBO010000126.1:0-5503 GCA_034432695.1 Anaerolineae bacterium
CCACGCTGCACGCGATGGCCTGTATCCTGGCGGTGCGGGGGGACCTGGAGGGGGCGATGGGGCTGTATCGGGAGTCGCTGAAGATCAAGGAGTCCCTGGGGGACCTTCAGGGCAAAGCGGCCACGCTGCACGAGATGGCCTATATCCTGCGGGTGCGGGGGGACCTGGAGGGGGCGATGGGGCTGTATCGGGAGTCGCAGGCAGTTTGGGAATCCCTGGGGGACCTGCGGGGCAAAGGTATGACGCTTGCGATGATGGGGCAGGGGCTCCTGGTCCAGGGGGAGGTCCGGGAGGGGGTGCGGGCGCTCCGGCAGGCGCTGGAGATCCTGGCGGGGATGGGCGCGCGGGCGGATGCGGAGCAGGTGGCGGGGATCCTGGCCGGGGTCCGGCAGATGCTGGGGGCGGCGGTGTTTGACGCGCTCTGGGCGGAGGCGGGCTGAAGTCAGCCTCCCTGGGCCTCTGGCCGGGGGACGGCCTATGCGCTCCCCTTTCTCCGCTTGCCGCCCCCCGGTCCGGCGGGCCGGTTCTCGGCGGGCGCGATCCCGGCTACAGCAGGTGGACCGCGGAGGCTTTGAAGGCCAGGTAGACCTCCCCTCCCGGCTCCAGGCCCATCTCCTCCCTGGAGAGGCGGGTGATCACGGCGGTGAACCGCGGGGGGACGTCCACGACGACCTGCAGGCCGATCCCCGCCTCCCGGATCTCCACGACGCGGCCCCGGAAGCAGTTGCGGGCGCTGGATTGCAGCGGCGCGGTGGAGAGCAGGATGTCCTCGGGATGAACCAGCAGGTGGACAGGGCCCTCGCGCGGCGTGGTCGCCGCAACCTGTAGCCCTCCTTCTATTTTCACCAGGGTGATGCCTCCCGATGGGGCCGCATGTCCCCGGAAGAGGTTTCTGGCCCCCACGAATTGGGCGACGAAGGGCGTCGCCGGCCGGCGGAAGATCTCCTCCGGCGTTCCCACCTGGGCGATCCGGCTCTCCCGCCGGCCGTTCCGTTCTTCCCGCTGCAGGACCCCGATTCGCTCCCCCAGTCGGATGGCCTCCTCAAAGTTGTGGGTCACGTGAAGGATAGTGACTTCGCGCTCCCGGTGGATGCGGCGCAGTTCCTCCTGGAGGGCTTCCCGCGTTCCGGGGTCCAGCGCGCTCAGCGGCTCCCCCCCCACAAACAGGCCTCGGCCGGGGACCAGGGCCCGCGCGAGGGCGACTCGCTGGGCCTCGCCGCCGCTGAGCGTCCGGGGGGCCTGGTCCAGCAGATGCTGGATGCCCAGCGCGGCCGCGATGGCCACGACCTGCCGGGCGATTTCTTCCCGCGGGAGCCCCCGCAGCCGCAGCCCAAACGCGATGTTCTCTGCAACGCGCATGTGGGGGAAAAGCGCCTGCTGCTGATAGACGAACCCTATCCCACGCCGCTCCGGAGGGAGGCCGGTGACGTCCCGGTCGCCGAGGCAGATGCGCCCCCTTTCCGGACGGCGCAGGCCGGCGACCGTTTCCAGGAGGACGGTTTTCCCGGCCCCCGTCGGGCCCAGGAGGACGAAGAACTCGCCCGCCGCGATCTGCAGGTCTATCCCGCGCAGGGCGAACCACCCGGCCCGCACGTGGAGGTCCCGGACCTCCAGGTCTGGGGGGCCTGCGGTCGCGGGGGATGCGGTGTTCTGGGTTATGCTTCCTCTCCCGCGAGCCATCGGGTTTCGGTCTGGCCTCGGACCAGGTAGAAGGCCGTGAAGATAGCCAGGCAGATCAGGATGAGCCAGGCCGCGATGGGCTGGGCGTGGGCCAGGCCCAGCGACTCAAAGCGCCTGTAGAGCAACACCGGTGCGACCATCGGGTGGTAGGCCAGGACGGCCACAGCGCCGAACTCGCTCAGGCCGCGGGCCCAGGTCAGGATTGCCCCGGAGAGGATGCTCCGCCAGGCGAGCGGGAACGAGACCTTCCAGAAGACCTGCCAGGGCGTGGCGCCCAGCGTTCGGGCGATCTTCTCCAGCCGGGGGTCCACGCCCTCAAACCCCTCCCGCGCGGCGCTGACCAGGAAGGAGAGTCCCACAAACAGCATAGCCAGCACGATGCCCGGAAACGCGGAGACGAACCGGATGCCCAGGACCTCAAAGGCCCGGCCCAGGAGCGTCCCGCGGCCGAAGGCCAGGAGCAGCGCGATCCCCGCGGCGGAGTGCGGGACAACGATGGGCAGATGGACCAGTCCCTCTACCAGGGACTTGCCGGGGAAATCGCAACGGGCCAGGAGATAGGCCAGCGGAATCCCCAGGAGGGCGGCGATGGTTGTCGCCAGGAGGGACGCGGAGAAGGTCCGCAGAATGGCGCTCCGGACCTCCTGGTCCAGCAGGGTCTGCCAGAGAAGGGCCGGTGGACTGGAGAACACTGTCCGGAGCAGGGGCCAGGCGATCAGCGCGACCAGCAGGGAGCCCAGGAAGCCGAAGGTGAGGTACATCCCCTTTCCCGACATCCAGCCTCCTATGGCAACAGCGCCCGCAGGGGCTCGGGAAGGGCCTCTTTCCCGTGTGCCTCGGGGGGGACGATGGGGGGCTGTCCCATCTGCTCCAGCAGGCTCCGGGCCTGCCCGCTCAGAAGGAACCGCACGAACTCTACAGCGAGGTCCGGATGGGGCGCGTTTTTGGGGATGGTGACGCCGTAGACGATCGCCTCGCCCGTCATCACGGTTGTGCCGCTGGCGTCCCGCAGTTCCACTCTGGCCTGTCGGTACACGTCGGCGTATTCTGGACAGCAGAGGTTGATCTGCGGGGGCAATGGGACGAAGGGGAGATCGTTCTGGGTGGCTACGGAGCGGTAGAGGAACGCGTAGTCCAGGTTGCCGGATTGGAGCAGGGCGACCAGTTCCACGGATTTGGGGCGGGTGTGCTCCGGCGGGCAGCGCCTCTCCAGGGCCGCGGCCAGTCCCGGGACGTTGTAGAACCGCTCCGCCAGTTGCCAGACCATCCGGGCCCGGTAGCCTGCGGGGTCGGCCTGGGGGTCGGCGTATCCGCAGAGGATCTCCTCCTGCTGAAGGGTCTCGTACCAGTTCTCCGGGCCGATCTCGCTCGCGTGGCGGGAACGGGGCGTGTAGGCGATGACCATCTCGTTGCGGGCAAAGAGGATGTTCCAGTCGGCGAAGTCGGGGATCATCATCTCGTCAATGAGCCGGGCATCAGCGGAGAGAAGGACGTCGGCCTCCCGGCCCAACTCCGTGATTTTGCGGATCGCCTCCCGGCTTCCCGATGCCTCAGCCTGAATGGAGACGTCGGGGTGGTCCTTCTGGAACTGTTCGCCCAGGACCCGCACTGGCCAGGCCAGGCTTCCGGCGTGGAGGACGACCAGGGTTTTCCCCACCCCCCTGGTGGGCTGGCAGGCGGGGCTTCCCAGCACAAACAGCAGAAGCAGCAGAACGGCGCGGATTTCGTATAGCCTGAAACCTGGTCTCACAGGCAACTTTCCGACAGGTCCTGATCTGGCCATTGATGACTACACGAAAAATCAATTTGCCAGCCGCCAGAGGCGACCGTACTGCCCTTAAGTTATGCCGCCGCACCCTCCCTCCGCCGCGGCCGAAAGACCAGCCGCAGGGGAACGCCGGTGAAGGGATAGTACTCCCGAATCCGGTTCTCCAGATACCGCTCGTAGGTAAAGTGCACCAGTTCCGGGTCGTTGACCGAGAACACGAACGTTGGCGGAGCGACCTCCGCCTGCGTCGCGTAGTAGATTTTCAGCACCTTCCCCGCCCGCGGGGGCGGCGCATGGCGGGCCACCGCCTCCCGAATCAGCCGGTTCAACTCCCCCGTCGGAATGCGGTGGTGTCGGGCCTGGTGGACCTCCAGCGCCTGCGGGATGACCCTGTCCACCCCCTCCCCCGTCCTCGCGGAGATAAACAGGACGGGCACATAGTCCATAAACTTCAGCGCTTCCCGTACGTGCGCCGTGTACTCCTGAAGGGTCTGCCGCTTCTTCGGGACCAGGTCCCATTTGTTGACCAGAACCACCACGCCGCAGCGCTCCTCCAGGATGGACGAGGCGATATGGGCATCCTGTGCCGTAACGCCCTCGGTCGCGTCCACCAGCAGCAGCGCGACGTCTGCGCGCTGGATGGCCCGCAGGGCCCGCAGGACGGAGTATCGCTCCACCCCCGGCTGAACCCGGCCCCGCCGCCGGATGCCCGCCGTGTCTATCAGCGTGATGGGCGTCCCCCCCCACTCCATCCGGGTGTCTATCGCGTCGCGGGTGGTGCCTGGCACCGGGCTGACGATGGCCCGCTCCTCCCCCAGCAACTGGTTCAGGAGCGACGACTTGCCCACGTTCGGGCGCCCGACGATGGCCAGTTTGACCGATTCGTCCTCCGGCTCCGCCTCCCAGGTTGGAAGCGCCTGAACGACTTTGTCCAGCAGGTCCGCCACCCCGTAGCCGTGGAGGGCGGAGATCGGATGGACCTCCCCCAGCCCCAATTCGTAGAACTCCACCGCTGTCTCCCGCACGCGCGGGCTCTCGGCCTTGTTGGCCGCCAGAAAGACGGGTTTTTGAGACCGGCGCAGAATATCCGCCACCTCCCGGTCCGCAGGGGTCAGCCCGTCCTTCGCGTCGGTGAGGAAAACGACGACGTCGGCCTCAGCGATCGCCTGTTCGGCCTGAGCCCGAATGAGGGGGATGAAGGCTGCGGAGTCCTCCGTCAGCGGGTGCTCCGGCCCTGGCTTCACCCCCCGCGCGACCCGCTCCGGCAGGACCTCAATCCCACCCGTATCCACCACCGTGAAATAGACCCCGTTCCACTCCGCGGTGGCGTGAAGGCGGTCCCGCGTGGTGCCGGGGCGGTCGTCCACTACCGCCATCCGCTGTCCGACGATGCGGTTAAACAGCGTGGACTTGCCCACGTTGGGCCGTCCAACCAGCGCAACCATCGGTCTGCGCATCGCTCACCCCTCCCTCGCTCTGCCGTGTATTAGCCACCCGGCGTTGGCGTGCGAAGCGGGGAAATCTCCACCTGCACTGTCGCCGGGAGCACGGCTCCCACAGCCACTCCCTGCGGCGCGACGACCACCGTCGGCTCCAGGGAGTACCGGCCCTCGCCCAGCCCGAAGAGGTCCACCAGCACCCGGACGTCCTCCGGCCGCAATCTCTCCAGAACGGGGAGCGGCCCGTTCAGGATGACCTCCACTTCCTCCGGTGCGACCGTCGCCGTCAGGCCTGGCGCCAACCCCTGAACCTCCACCGGCCGCTTCATCGTGACGCTCCCCTCTATCGGGACCACCGTTACCCGAACGGTGACAACAGGCTCGGCCATCAGGAGGGAGACTCCGGAGGGAATTTTCAGAGCGAGCCTCGTCTCTATGGTCTCCTGGGTGTTCTGGAGGTCCAGGGGGATCGTCTCCAGATAGCCAGGGATCTGGGAGATCACCTCCGGCGCTCCGTAGACGGTCACGACGGCCGGCTCCACGGAGACGCTGGAGATCCGATAGCCGCCGGCGGACTTGCCCCCCCGCCCGGCGGTGGCCGCGGCGTCCCGAAAAC
>DAOUBO010000127.1:0-1990 GCA_034432695.1 Anaerolineae bacterium
GGCTCCGTGGGGGGCGGAACCGGCGTCCGTGTCGGGACGGTCTGGCGGTCCGGCGACTGCCCCGGCGCCGCCCAGAGGTCGGGGCCCACCGCCACCCCCAGGCTCAGCAACCCCATCACGATCAGCCAGAAAACCGCTTTCCTCATCATCCCCTCCTGAATCTGGAGCCACGAATTACACGAATTACACGAATTTCACGAATTATAAAAATGAGTCCACTGCAAAAAGGTTAGTTTTACCGCCGAGACACAGAGCGCACAGAGATTAAATTCAAAAAGTAAAACTCTGCGCTCTCGGCGCCTCTACGGTGAGTTTTTGCAGTGAAGCCATTAGTGTAATTCGTGGCTCATTCCCTCCGAAAGCGCACCGAGAACTCCCGATCCCGGTCCAGCCGGGTCTCGTAGACCACGGCGGCCCCCTCCACCGCCGACGGGGAGGGAGCAGCAGCGACCAGAACGGCCCCATCGGGCAGTCGGATGCGCAGCCGCAGCGGATGTCCCACCGTCCCCGGCTGTTTCTGGACCCGCAGGGTGTAGGTCCCGTCGTCTCCATCCCAGACCACCACTTCCTCCGGCAGTTCCCAGATGAGGGTCCGGGTCTGGGTCGTGCCCGGCGGCAGGAGGAGCAGTGTCTCCAGGGAGAGAAACGGCCCCTCCTCCGCCGGTCGGACGGCCACCTCGCCGGGTTCGGGCTGGCCCGACCAGAGGGCCTCCCCCGGCACCGGAATCCGGGTGGCATCCAGCAGGCGGCTCCCCTGGGGAACGTAGACGCGCAGGTAGTCCCAGAAGCAGCGGCCCATCATCTGCTCGTACACCGGATCGTAGCGGACCTCCGGTTTGCAGGGGTACCCCGCCGGAGCCGTGTGGGTGTAGACCAGGGTCAGCGTGGCCCGGGGCGGCCGACGGCTCAGGTCCACCTCGTAAGTGATGGACTGCCGGACCCGCGCGCTGGCCTTATTATACCCCACGTTGGCGTCCACGACCATCAGGAAGTCGCCGCTCCCTGGACGGAGCGCGCCGTCCCAACCCTGCTCCGCCAGCAGGGCCTGGGCTCCGGGATCGGTGAGGTAGACCAGCAGATGTTTCTCCTCCAGCAGCCGGAGGAGCGTGCGGGCCAGCGCGCGGCCGTCCACCGGACCGTTCTGAAGCCGGCCCCAGGCGGCCTGAGCCAGCGGGCCCATGAAGGACTTGCGCTCCCGCCACCATTCGCGCGTCAACTTTCCCTCCTCCGGCGCCCAGGCCCGGCGGATGTAGGGGATGACCGTCTCCCGGGTGACGGTCTCCCCTTCCACCGTCAGCGGGCCGAGGGCGCCCACCAGTTCCCGCAGGGCGTACTGGTCCAGGGCGACGACGCCGTCCACGGAGACCGGGGGGCCGGGCCGGTAGAGGGCGACGGCCTGGCGGGCCGCCGTGGGAAAGTCGGGCGACCAGTTGCTGTCCCGGAAGACCCAGAGGTCTATGCCCATATAGCGCCGGAGCGGCTCCGGGGGCTCGGGATACGGGAGGGAGAAATCATCCACCGCGTAACTGTCCCGGAAGGTCATCGTGACCACCCGCCCGGCCTCCACCCGCACTTCGCCCACGCCGGTGAGGAACCCCCCCGTTGGCCGGAGTTCGTCCTCGTTTTGGGCCAGGATGAGGTAGATGCGGGGACCGTCAACGCCCAGGAGGTCCGGGGCCAGGACGGCGGCGGAAAGGCCGGCGCGCAGAAGGGGCAGGGCCCGGTCCAGGAGCGCGACCCGCCGGGCCGTGCGGGGAGAGAGAGCCTGAAGGTCCACGTGCTCCCACGCGGCGGCGGCCTGCTCCACTTCCCCCAGCGCCTCTTCCAGCGAGGGCCGGGCCGCGGCCAGTTGGGGCAGGAGCGCGACCACTGTCTGAAGGCCGACGTCCCCCTGGAGGGAGCCGAGGGCCGGGGAGAGGGCATCGCAGGCCAGGACGCCCGCGCGGGTGAGGTGGTCGGCGGTCGCCAGCAGGTGCGGCGCGGCGCGCAG
>DAOUBO010000128.1:0-1697 GCA_034432695.1 Anaerolineae bacterium
GGCCGGTGCCTTACCCGTAGAAACGATCTTTTGCAGTTTTTCTCGCTCTTCGGCGCTCAACCGAACGATATAGCGCTTGTTCATCTGAACACCCCCTGGGGAGAATACTTTCCCTAAGAGATTAACACATAAATTCAAATTTGACAAGCCAGTACAGCCCGCCGCCGTCGCCGGCGATGGCCGTGTTGCCGGAGATGGTGTTGCGGCTCACTATGCCGTAGTCGCCTGAAAGGTACAGCCCGCCGCCCTCGTCGCCGGCCGTGTTGTCGGAGATCGTGTTCCGGGTCAGAGAGAGCATGTCCGCTTGCAGGTCCAGCCCGCCGTCCCAGTAGTTGGCCGCGTTGCCGGAGATGGTATTGCCGGTCAGGGAGACGTTCTCACATTGACTGAGCTCCAGCCCGCCGCCCCCGGCTCGGATGGCCACGTTGCCGGAGATGGTATTGCCGGTCAAAGTCACCGCCTCACTCTGCGATACGTTCAGCCCGCCGCCCTCGTAGTCGGCCACGTTGCCGGAGATGGCATTATCGGTCAAAGTCACCGTATAACTCTGCGATATATCCAGTCCGCCGCCGTCGCCGGTGAGGGCCGTGTTGCTGATGATGGTGTTATCGCTCAAAGTTGCCGTGTCACTCTGCAATATCCTCAGCCCGCCGCCGTAGTTGGCCGTGTTGCTGATGATGGTGTTGGCGGCCAGGAGGGTGTTCCTGCCGGCGTGGATGAGCAACCCGCCACCGTCGCTGGTGGCTGTGTTCCTGATAAAGGTATTGCCGGTCAGGATGGAGTTTTCGCTCATGCGGAGGTGGAGCCCGGCGCCCATGGAGGCGGTGTTGCTATAGAAGTGGCAGCCATTGAGGGTGAGGGTAGCGCTGGTGACGTAGAGGCCACCGCCGGCGTGAGTAGACTGCGGGCCGATGGTCCAGTGAGGACCGCCCGCGCCGCCCAGTCCGGCGGCATTCCCGCCGGTGAAGCGCAGTCCCTCCACGGTGGCGCTGATGAGGCCGGCCACCACCAGCCCCCGGCCTCCTCCTCCGGCGTTCAGGGTGGTGGGATTGGCCGCCGGGTCGGGCGTGGCCCAGTTGACGGTGGTATAGCCGCCGCGCAGGGCCACCGTCTGGCTCACATAAGCCACCTGGGTGATGACCCCACCGGCAGGGGGGTTGGGGTAGCCGGCCGGCACAGGACGGGTGTGGAGGTCGGTGTAGGTGCCGGCGGCGATGCGGACCTCGTCGCCCGGCCCGGCCCGATCTATCGCGTACTGGATGGTCCGGCAGGGAGCGGCCGGGTTTGTGCAATTGCCGCTATCGGACCCTGTGGGGGCCACGTAGCAGACGGTGGGCCCGTCGGCGCGGGCGGCCAGGGGCGCGCCGGCGCCCGTCGCCAGAAGCGCCAGCGCCAGCAGCAGAAGGCCGGCCAGGGCGCCGATCAGGGCCCAGGCGGCCCGGCGTCCTCGGTCTGTTCTCTGAGCGTTCATTTTGTCACCTCGCTGTAATTATCTGCCACAAAGGGCACAACTGGACTTTGGACAAACTGAAAGGGCCGAGGCAAGCGCCTTACCATACTACATATGTGGGCTTTATCCATTTGCCGACGCCCGTAGGCCGAAATGATGATCTTTGACAAATTAACCCGGACATAAACCGATGTAGCAGAGCAGTGTAACAGGAAGTCAGTATCCCACATTTGCTCCATTTTGTGGC
>DAOUBO010000129.1:0-2788 GCA_034432695.1 Anaerolineae bacterium
GGCAGTAGCGCTCACAGCGCGTTGTCCAGAACGGTCATCACGATGAAGCCGAGGATGACCCCCCAGGTCCCCTCCATCTCGTAGCCGCGGCTGTGGGTCTCCGGGATGATTTCGTCGGAGACGACGTAGAGCATCGCGCCAGCAGCGAAAGCCAGCCCCCAGGGGAGCAAAGCGTGCATCCAGGTTACCAGCAGGACGCCGAGGAGCCCTGCGACCGGCTCCGCCATCCCGGAGCCCAGCGCGTAGAGCAGGGCCCGCCCGCGCGACCAGCGCTCCCGAACCAGGGGAAGACCCACCGCCAGCCCCTCCGGCATGTTCTGCAGGCCGATGGCGACCATCAGCGCCAGTGCATCGGACAGCCGCTCGGAGCCGAACCCGACGCCGACCGCCAGCCCCTCTGGAAAATTGTGCAGCGTGATAGCGATGATCAGGAGCCAGACCCGCCGGAGGGCACTCTTTGGCCCCTCGGCGCCTTTGATAAAGTGGGTATGGGGGAGCGTGTGGTCCAGAACCGCCAGGAACAGCGCGCCCAGGAGAATCCCAGCAACCGTTGGGAAAATCCCGCCCAGTTCTATGGCCGGGACGATGAGGCTGAAGGCGGTCGCGGCCAGCATCACCCCCGCCGCAAACCCCATCAGTCCGTCCAGCAGCCGCTCCGGGACCTTCCGGGTGAACAGGATGGGCAGTGCGCCGACGCCCGTGGCGAAACCCGTCGCCAGCGTGGCGACGACGCCCATCAGAACAACGTTCCCGCCGAACCACCGCAGGAAGAGTTGCTCCATCGGCCTACCCCTGCCCGGTCAGCCGCCGCAGCGTCGCTGCGAAGGTCTCGTAGGCCGGGCGGCCGTACAGGCAGAAAACCACCCGCTCCAGCCCCGTTTCCCCCTCCAGGTACTCCATCGCCGCCTTCAGGCTTACCTCCGCCGCCTCCTCCATCGGGTAGCCGAAGATGCCCGTGCTGATGGCCGGAAGTGCCACACTTTTCAGCCCGTGCTCGTCCGCCATTTTCAGGGCGGAGCGGACTGCGGAGGCCAGAAGTTCCGCCGAGCGAGGCGTCCCGTCGTAGATGGGGCCAACGGCGTGGATGACGTAGCGGGCCTTCAGGTTGCCTCCGGAAGTGATGGCCGCGGCGCCGGTGGGCACCGGGCCATGTCGGCGGACCCATTCGTCGCTCTCCCGCTGGATGACGGGGCCGCCCTTGCGCGCGATGGCCCCCGCCACCCCGCCGCCGTGGGCCAGATACTCGTTCGCAGCATTGACGATGGCGTCGGTCGCCATCTCCGTGATATCTCCTTCCACCAGTTCCAGCAGAGCGCGTCCGATCTTGACCTGCATGGGGTGCCTCCCGGCAAAAACAAAATTTCGTTGCAGCCGGCTCGCTGCAACGAAATTTTACCGGATTTCCCTTTGCAGACAAGCGCCCTACATCCACCCGGCCTTCTGGTACAGCGCGGCGAAGTGGTGAGTGGGGCCGTGCCCATGCCCCAGATCCAGCGAATAGCGCAGCGCCAGGGTGATATATTCCCTGGCCTGCCGGACCGCCTCCACCACGCCCAGACCCTTCGCCAGCCCCGCCGCGATGGCCGAGGCGAAGGTGCAGCCCGTCCCGTGGGTGTTCTTCGTTTCCACCCGCGGGGCCGGGAGATGGGTGAACGTCTCCCCGTCATAGAGGACGTCCACGCACTCCCTGCCCTCCAGATGCCCGCCCTTGACCACCACGTAGCGGGGCCCCATCCGATGGATGGCGACCGCCGCCCGCTCCATCTCCTCCACCGTCCGGATCTCCATCCCGGTCAGGACGCGGGCCTCATGCAGGTTGGGCGTCACCACGACGGCCAGCGGCAAAAGCAGGCGGATCAGCGCCTCCCGCGCGTCGGGCCGCAGGAGCGGGTCGCCGCTCTTGGCGACCATCACGGGGTCCACGACCAGGTTGGGCAGCGCGTGCTCCCGGACCCTGGCGGCGACGACGGCGATGATGTCGGCGTTGGCGAGCATCCCCGTCTTGACCGCGTCCACGCCGATGTCGGTGACCACCGAGTCTATCTGCAGGCCCACAAAGTCGGCGGGGAGTTCGTAGACGCCCTGAACGCCGAGGGTGTTCTGGGCCGTGATGGCCGTCAGCGCGCTCATGCCGTAGACGCCCAGCGCGGCGAAGGTCTTCAGGTCGGCCTGAATCCCGGCCCCACCCCCCGAATCCGACCCAGCAATGGTCAGGCACCGCGGCAGTTTCATCGGAACCGTACCTCCTCGTGAACCGCAAGCTCGTAGTGCGGCACGAAACGCAGTGGAGTGCCGCTTCGCAAGCTCGTAGTGCGGCACGAAACGCAGTGGCGTGCCGTCTTTGAACGCCACTCCGCTCCGCTTCGTGGCGTACTACGAGCATGCGCCACTCCGCTTCGCCTCGGCGCCTTCAGCGCGTGGCGCACTACGAGCGCTTCGCATTGTTCGTAGTCAGGCACGAAACGCAGTGGAGTGCCGTCAGAGCGCAGGGGATCGCCCTCTACTCCCGGAAATGGTCCCACCCGCCCTTCCGGAGTGGACGGGCGGACCCATCCGCCCCGACGAGGCTCATCCCCTCCTCCGCCGGAACGCCCTCGCCGATGACGGAGACCGGCGTCCCGGTCTCCTCCTGCACCCATCGGGCCAGCCCCTCCGCCCGGTCGGCGGGCGCGGTGAAGAGCAACTCGTAGTCCTCCCCGCCGAAGAGCGCCCACTCCAGCGGGTCGGCGCCGATGGCCCCGGCAACCGCGCGCGCCGCGTCGGAGAGGGGCAGCGCGTCGGCCCAGAG
>DAOUBO010000130.1:0-6561 GCA_034432695.1 Anaerolineae bacterium
TGAGCCAGAAGAGCGCCGCGGAGTGGTGGAAGTCCAGATTGAAGAAATAGTGGTCAAAGACGCCGCCGACGAGGGCGCCGACGACCGCCGCATGAAGCCCCCACCAGATGGGCTCTAACCGCTCTTTTCCGTGGACCAGGTGTCGGGTCCGCCAGAAGCGGGCCAGGAAGACCCCCATCACGGTCAGGAAACTCGCCAGCCCCACCAGCCCCATCTGTTCCGCGATCATCAGGTAGAGGTTCGCTACCCCGATGTAGGTGTCCACGTCCGGCGAACCGGCGAACCCCACGCCCAGGACGGGATAGCGGCTGATGAGGAGGAGCGCGTCTTTGTATTCCCCGAAGCGCATCTGCGTTGCCAGGTCTTCTCCCCGCAGCCCGGCGATGAAATGGGCGACCAGGTCCTGGGTCTGTGGGAGGACCAGGAGCAGGAGCGCCGCGGCCAGGAGGAGCCACCAGAGCCGCCGGTAGCGGAGCGTGGCAACGGCCATCAGCGCCACCCCCGCCCCGACCATGGAGCCTCTGGAGATGCTCAGCCCCAGGCAGAGGGCCAGCGCTCCCAGGATCGGCCAGAGGTATCGGCGGCGCAGGATGGGGCGGGAGGAGAAGACCTGGGGGACCGCCAGGGCCAGCGTCAGGTTGAGGAGGCTCCCCAGGACGTTCGGGTCCACCGACGTCGCTGTCGCCCGCTGGGGGAGGGCCGGGTCGTCCCGGATGTAGCGGAGGACGCCAGGGCCGGTCGGGTAGCCCAGGGGCCCCAGCGCCGAGAGGATCCGCATCGTCCAGGCATCGGGGAGCGCGTAGAGGACAATCCCGATCAGGGCCTCGGCGAAGGCGCAGAGGATGAGCACCCGGACGATCCGCTCCAGCCGTCCCTCGTCCCGGACGGTGTTGACAACGACGAAGAAGAAGAGGACGCTGAGGAGGATTTCGGCGAAGTGGCGGACGACGTAGGCGGTCAGGGGCGCGTGGCCCAGCCCCAGGATGAAGGCCATCAGGGCCAGGGCCAGGAAGACCAGGACGGGCCATCCCAGCGGGGTGAGGTTGAAGACCCGCCGCGGCTCCTGGAGCCACTGGAGCAGCCAGACGACGAAGAGCATTCCCAGGGCCGCGTCCAGGAAGGTAGGGCGGAAGCCGATGTCAAAGGGGAAGGATGCGAAGGGGAATAGGCAGACGACGCTGATGACGGCCCAGTAGGCGACCTCAATGTTCCGGAGCATCCAGAGGGCCAGGGCGAAGGCGACCAGCCCCACGGCCGCCAGCAGCGGCCCGACCTCCGCCAGGAGGTATCCCCCGGCGATGGCCGCCCCGACCGTCAGGGCCAGGATGAGCAGGAGTTTCAGCGCCGATCGGATTCGGTAGACCAGCATTCTCTTCCCCCACGCCCTACAACTCCAGCGCTGCTTTGAGGCTTCGCAACTGGGCCAGGGCCTGCCGGAGGCGTTCCCGGTTTGCCGGGTCGTTGAGCCAGCGGTTGCGCCCGCTGGGGTGGGGGAGCGGGAGCACCCGGCGGCCCGCTGTGTCCGTCCACACCTGCCCGACGACATCATCCAGCCGGACGTCCCCCAGAAACCAGGCCGCCGCCACGCTCCCCAGGGTAACCACCAGCGCGGGGCGAATGAGCGCCAGTTCCCGCTCCAGAAACGGCCGGCACAGTTCCCTCTCCCTGGCGGTGGGCACCCGGTCTCCCTGGCCGTCGGGGGTCCGGCCGGGGAAGCATTTGGTGACGGCGGTGAAGTACTGGGTGGCCCGGAAGGTCTCCTCGTCCCACCCGGCCTCGGCCAGCCAGCGGAAGAGGGTGCGGCCGCCGGGCCCGCTGAAGGGGCGTCCCGCCGTGGCCGACGGCATGCTGGGGGCCTGTCCGACGACCATGATCCGCGCGGTCTCCGGGCCGGAGACGACCGCACCCGGCTGGACGGGAAAGCCGTGTTCTGCGCAGCGGCGGCATCGGCGGATTTCCACGTGCAGGTCCTCCAGCGTCTCCATGGGCAGGTCGCTACCGGTTCAAAAGTCGCAGGACGATGTTCAGCACCAGGGTGAGTACCAGGCTGAGCAGCAGGGAGCCCAGAATGGGCACGATACACGTGAAGCCGGGGCGCTCAATCCGGATGGTCCCGGGGAGTTCCCCCAGCGCGGGGAACCGACCCATCAGCCAGATGAGGCCACCGATCAGGACCAGCATCAGCCCCATAAACACCAGGATTCTCCCCATCCATTCCAGTCCGCTCATGCTCACCTCCTGAGGGATGAATCTCGCGCTACCGGTCCCGCAGGGCCAGCGTCACCACCTGTCGTCCCCGAAGGGTCAGGCGGAGGACGTCGGCGTTCGTGGCCAGCAGGTCCTCTTCTTCCTCAGATAGGGTCGCACGGGTGACCCGCGCGAAGGGGCGCCAGAGGCGAACCTTTCCTTCCACGGGGCGGTCCTCCGCATTCCACAGCCGCAGGATGAGCGCGGTGCCGTCCTCAGAGGGCTTCAGGGCGCTCACCCGCAGCGCCGGGGGCTCCACCTGCACGAAGGAGAGGGTGGAAGGCCACTCCCCCGGATGGGGCAGGACGGAGACGGCGCGCAGGTCGGTCTGGAAGTTTTCGGCCTCCACGGCCCCCTGCCGCCAGTCGCCGGGGTGGAGGATGAGCGCATAGCGGAACGTGTGGCGGCCCGGGCACTGGGCCTCCGGGACGGGGAGCGCCGGCCCCGCGTGGCCCCGACGACAGGGAAAATCGTCCCGCGAGAGCCAGCCGACACACCGCAGCAGGGTCAGGGCGATCTCCTGACCCAGGCCCTCGGCCTGCACGACCTCCACCTCCGGCAGGCCGCGGTTGGCCAGCGTCACTCCGCGCGCGCCGCTGGAGAGGGCGACCCATCCCCGCTGGGGGCGAGTCGGGACGGGCTGCTCGGCCCAGTCCGGCCCGCCCGTGGGAGAACCCGGCACCCATTCCACGACGTCCCAGTGGCCTTCGGCCCACGCCCGCTCGGCGACGAAGGGAACCGGGAAGTGGACCCGCAGCCGGTGGTCGCGGGCGGCGTTCTCCACCGTGGTCTCAAAGTCCACCCGCCGCACCCCCGGCGTCAGCCAGACCCGGACGGCGATGGGCAGGTCCACCGTCCGGTCGCTGCGGCGGGATCGGTCTTCCGCCAGCGCTTCCGGAACCCGATAGACCATCTCCAGCGTCAGGCTCTGCCCGACGGGGCCCGCCTCGCGCCGGATGACGGGTGGTGCGGCCGGTCCCGTGATGAGAGCGTCCTCCTCCGGCGGACAATAGTTGTACTCATCTCCCCGGTCGCCGCCGTCCACAAGTCGGTGGCATTCCCGGAGCACCAGCCCCGTCTCTTTGTCGGTGACGGTCAACAGGCCGGTCTGGGGGTCGGCCTCCACCCGGAGGAATTCGTTTTCTATGCTGAAAGCGCCAGGGACTTCCGAAGTGCCGGGCGCCCCTGCTATCCGGGGGGCCCAGCGGTAGACGACGTAGCCCAGGGGCGGCACGTTCCGCGCGACGAAGGCCACCTCCAGCGCTTCGTCCTCCCGGACCCGGACGACGAACTGTTCCACCGTCTCGTCCTCCAGGAGGGTCTGGAGTGCCGCGATGGACTCGGCGAGGTGCTCCGGCGGCCCGCCTGCCGCGCCCCGCCCGACGGAGAGCGTCAACCGGCCTGTGTCTCCCTCCCGCCGGACGCTCATGGCCCGGATCGCCCGGTCGCCGTAGACGACGCCCCCACCGGCCACGGCCATCGCGGCCATTTGTCGCATCGTCTCCCGGTCAAAGGTCAGTTCCATCTCCGCGCCCACGGTATGGCGCAGGACCTGGAAAGGGACAGCGGCCCCGTCGGGCCCGACCAGCGTGTAGCCCTCCGGATCCACCGGCGGGGAGACGGCGGCGACGACCCGGTCGGTGCGAGGGGTGGAGGAGGGGTTGAAGACGACCAGTGCGGGCCCCTCTCCCCGCGTGTCTATCCGCGCCGCGATGGCCTCCAGCGCTGTCCGGGCAACCTCCTCGCCGATCTGTTCGCACCAGTCAAACCGGGTCCGCATCTCCCGGTGGACCTGGTCCACGGAGCAGCCGCAGATGGAGTCGTGGGGGTGGTTCTCCAGGAGGTACTTCCAGGCCCGGCGGAGGAAGGGGGGTGCAGATTCAAGGTGGCAGATTGCAGCGAAGGGTTCGGCCCAGCGCTCCAGCAGGGTCTGGCAGGCGTGGTTTCGCTGTTTGATCCACATTCGGGTGGAGAGGACGCCGGGGAGCAGGTGGGCGCGGGAGGGGTCCCGCATCTCGCCGGCCCGGAGGGGGAGCCGCTGGAGGCCGTCCTCTCCCAGTTCGGCCCGCACCGCGGCGACGTACGCGGGCAGGCTGGAGTGGAAGACCCGGTCGGGGAGGCGTTCGTCGGCGATGGCCAGCAGGCGGGAGAGGTCGGCGCGGGGGAACATGTGGTCGGTTCCCTGCATCAGGAGCAGGTGGGAGGTGGCCGCGTGGGGGGCCAGGCTCTCCCGCGCCGCGGCGAGGGCCTGAACAAACCCCGCTTCGTCCGCCGGGAGATGGGCGGCGTTGCTGTAGGAGTCCCGCAGGTAGCAGACCAGGACCTCGGTTCCGTCGGGGGCGGCCCAGCGGAACTCCGTGGGCGCGTCGCCGACGCCGCGCCAGATGACGGCGGTATCCATGCCGAACCCGCGCAGGAGTTGGGGCAACTGGGAGATGTGCCCGAAGGTGTCGGGGACGTAGCCGATGGCCATCTTCCCGCCCCAGGCACGGGCGATGCGGTCGCCCAGGAGCAGGTTGCGGACCAGCGCCTCCGGGCTGACGAGGAACTCATCGGGGAGGACGAACCACGGGCCCACGAAGAGGCGACCCTCCCGAATCCGCTCCTGCAGCCGCTCCGCCAGGTCGGGGCGAACGTCCACCACATCCTCCAGGACCACCGTCTGCCCGTCCAGCAGGAAGAAACGGTAGGCGGGGTCCCGGTCCATCAGGTCCAGCAGTTCCTCCACCAGCCGGACCAGCCGGAAGCGGAACTGCTGGTAGGTTCGGTACCATTCCCGGTCCCAGTGAGTATGGGAGACAACGTGCAGGGTGTACCGTTCGGGCCACATATTGCCGGTTCCCGGCCGCGATGTTATTTTCCGAAAATTTTCTTTTTGAAGTACGCCACCGTCTCCCGCAGTCCCTCTTCCAGGGGGACCTTCGGCTCCCAGCTCAGAACCTGGCGGGCGCGGGTGATGTCCGGGCAACGGCGCTGGGGGTCGTCGCGGGTTCGGTCATCGGTGGGGCGGACAAAGACGATCTCGGAGCGGCTGCCGGTGATTTCCAGGATTTTCTGGGCGAACTGAAGGATGGTCATCTCCTGCGGGTTGCCCAGGTTGACGGGGCGGACCTCGTCGGAGAAGAGGAGGCGCACCAGGCCCTCCACCATATCGGAGACGTAGCAGAAGGAGCGAGTACGGGAGCCGTCGTCGTAGACGGTGAGGGGCTCACCCCGGAGGGCCTGTCCGATGAAGTTGGGGACGACACGGCCGTCGTCCAGCCGCATCCGGGGTCCGTAGCAGTTGAAGATGCGCGCGATGCGGGTGTCCACGCCGTGGTAGCGGTGGTAGGCCATCGTGAGGGCCTCGGCGAAGCGCTTGCTCTCGTCGTAGACGCCGCGGGGGCCGACCGGGTTGACGTTGCCCCAGTAGTCTTCGTGCTGGGGATGGACCAGGGGGTCGCCGTAGACCTCGGAGGTGGAGGCCAGGAGGAAGCGGGCCCCCTTCGCCAGCGCTACCCCCAGCGCGTTGTGGGTCCCCAGCGCGCCGACCTTCAGGGTCTGAATGGGGTAGTTGAGATAGTCCACCGGGCTGGGGAGGCTCGCCAGGTGGAGCACGGCGTCTATCGGGCCGTCAATGTAGATGAAATGGGTTACGTCGTGCCTGATGAAACGGAACCGCTCATGTCCGGCCAGGTGGGCGATGTTCTCTATGCTGCCCGTGCTGAGGTTATCCATCGCGATAACCTCATGCCCGTCGGCCAGCAGGCGGTCGCAGAGGTGGGAGCCGATGAAGCCGGCCCCGCCGGTGATCAGGATGCGCATATGGATGCCCTCCTTAAAGAAATTCGGACGCAGACTGGCTGCTGGACACTTTCTGTGCGCGGGCTTCGGCGGGTGTGAGAAACGCCACGCCGCGTAGCGCAAGATTTATCTTGCGTTCATTCCCCACCTTGCGCGATGCCCGACGGAGAGATGGACGGGTCCGGCAAGATCAATCTTGCCCCACGCCGTATACCAGCCCTTTGGCCTCCGCCGGGGCCTTTCCCACGGAAAGTGTCAGGCAGTCAGGGACGCAGATAAACGCAGGCGAAGCCGCCACACCTCCCTTTCTACCCCCTTCCCTCGTCCGCCGCCGAGCCGAAGGGGGTAGGGCAACTGCGAGCAGTTGCCGTACCCCATTATACCAGGGGGCAGGGGGTGGAGTAAGGGCGCGGTCGGATTGCCCACGATCTGCACTGCAGAGAAGGCCGACCGAAAGCCCCACAGGAGTGATCAGCAGGCCGTACCTGAGGCGGCCGGCTGCCCCTGCGCTCCGGCACACCCCGGGCGGCC
>DAOUBO010000131.1:0-2013 GCA_034432695.1 Anaerolineae bacterium
GCGGGCGGCATTGGCCGCCCGCCCCCTTTCCCTCTACCCGTCGGCCCCCGTCTCCGGCGGGGCCGGAGGAGTGGCCTGTGTCGGCTTCGGCGGAGCACATCTCCTCCGGCGCCAGACCTGCCCGAGAACCATCCCCAGGCCGGCCAGAAGCGCCAGCCCGCCCAGGCAGAAGAGCCCGCCCAGAAGCCGGACCGGCCAGAACCGGGCCATCCCGATGCCCGGCCCAAACCATCCCCCGGGCCGCCCCGGGCCCCAGAAGCCCCGCGGGCCCGCCGGGGGTATCTGCCCGAAGCCGGAACGATAGGCCTCCCGTCCCCAACCGAAGAGTTCATAGGCCCACTCGCCCAGACTCCAGCCCCGCTGGCCACCGCTGCGCCAGTAGACCATCTGCCCCCAGCGCAGAACCGCCAGCCCGATGCATGCCACCACGATCAGCGCCACCACCACACCGATGGCAATCCTCCATCCTCTAGGCATAGTTGACCTCCTTGAAGGCAGGGCCACAGTCCGGGTTGCCCTGCTTTACTCATACCGCAGCGCCTCTATGGGGTTGAGCCGGGCGGCCCGCCAGGCCGGATACATCCCGGAGGCCAGTCCTACCCCCACCGAGACCGACGTCGCCAGCAGCACCGCCTGCAGGGTCACCGCGGTGCGGATGCTGGCCAGCGTGGCGATGGCCTGCGCGCCCAGCGCACCGAACCCGATCCCCAGCAGTCCCCCGGCGAACGCCATCACCACCGCCTCCATCAGGAACTGCACCAGGATGTCCCGCCGCCGCGCCCCCACGGCCTTGCGCAGGCCGATCTCCCGCGTCCGCTCCGTCACCGAGACCAGCATGATGTTCATAATCCCGATGCCGCCCACCAGCAGGCTGATCCCCGCGATCGCGCCCAGGAAGACCGTCAGAATCCCCGTGATGCTGCTGAAACTCTGGATCAGGTCGGACTGACTGAGGATGCTGAAGTCGTCCTCGTCATCGGCCGACAGGCGACGCCGCTCCCGCAGGACGGCCCGAATTTCCTCCCTCGCCGCGTCCATCCGTTCCTCGCTGACCGCCTGGACCGAAATGGAGGAAACGGTGTACTCCCCGTTCGGGGCCCGGACGGAGAAGAGGCGGCTCTGGGCCGTCGTTAGCGGGACAAAGACGGTGTTATCCTGGTTGGCGAACGTCCCGCCTTTGGCGGCCATCACCCCGACCACCTGGAAGGGAACGCCGTTGATCCGCACCGTCTCCCCTATGGGGGTGGGGTTGTTCGGGAAAAGGGTCTCCACCACCGTTTTGCCCAGGACGGCGACCCGGGTGCGGCGTTCCAGGTCCTCCTCCGTGAAGAACTCTCCCGCCGCCACCCGCCAGTTGCGGACGGTCAGGTACTCCGGCGTGACGCCCAGTACCTGGCTGGTGGCCTCCTCCGTACCCGCCACGACCGTCGCCTGCTGGCTCAGTTCCGGCGCCACCTGCGCTACATCGGGCAGCCAGTCCGGGTCCAGGAGGGCCCCGGCGTCCCCCATCGTCAGGGGGCGGAAGGAGCCGCCGGCCCCGGGCCGTCCCGCGTAGACCACCAGCAGGTTGGTCCCCATGCCCCGCAGTTGTTCCGTCACCGAGGCCTGGACGCCCTGCCCGGCAGCGACCAGCGCGATGACCGCCGCCACCCCGATGACAATCCCCAGCATCGTCAACGCCGAGCGCAACTTGTTCGCCCCCAGCGCCCGCAACGCCACCCGAAAACTCTCCCAGAGGTTCATCTCACGCTCCTTCCCTAACGGAGTACGGAATACGGAGTACGTACTCCGTATTCCGTTACCCTGCCGCGACCAGGGGCGTGGAGACCGGCTCCTCCCCCTCCACCCGGCCGTCCCGCAGGTAGATGATCCGCCCCGTGTGCCGGGCAATCGTCGGGTCGTGGGTCACCATCACGACGGTGATCCCCCGCTCCCGGTTCAGCCGCTGCAGGATCGCCATCACCTCCCGCCCCGATTTGCTGTCCAGGTTCCCCGTCGGCTCGTCCGCCAGGA
>DAOUBO010000132.1:0-3063 GCA_034432695.1 Anaerolineae bacterium
TCTGGTGATGAAAGCGCCCCAATACGCCTATGCCACAGCGCTGGACGTGACCCCTGTGACGCACCATCGGGCGGTCATCGGGGGCCTGCAGGACGGCCAGATCGTTCGCTTCGTGGTGCTCTCCCGCCGGCTCAGCGGCGGAGCATGCGTGACCGAGGTATCCGAACCCATAGAAGTGGTCATCAGCGGCATCCCTCCGCTAAACTATGTCTATCTACCGGTGGTGATGAAGGGAGATAGCGACCCGTAATGAGAAGCCCCAACCGGCCATCCCTGCGCATCAGGTTCTCCCGACCATCGGCATGGGCGCGCTCGCTCCCATATTGGATGCTGTTTTGCTTCTTCGCCCAGGTTGCCCTGGCCGGTCCCCGCCTTTCCCTCACCGCCGATGAGCCGGTCCATATGGCCCAGGGCTACGTCTACTGGACGCGGATGGACTGGCGCTTTGCCTGGGCCGTGGCCCAGCCGCCGCTCCCCGACGCGCTGGCCGGCATCGGCCTCCTCCTCCAGCCTGGCCCGATCGTGGAGGAACTGGAGGGATGGGCCGGTGGGGATCATTCCCGCTTCGTCTCCGCTTTCCTCCACTGGTATGGGCCCGGCCGGGCCCTGGAAGCCGCCACCTTCGTCGCCCGCTTTCCCATCACCCTGGTGGCCCTGATCGGCGCGGCCTTCGTTTACCGCTGGGCACGGGAGCGATTCGGTCGCCGGGGGGGATGGCTGGCCCTCTGCCTTTTCGCTTTTGATCCCAACCTCCTGGCCCACTCCGGGCTGGCGACCACCGATGTGCTGCTGACGGTCTGGGGGTTCGTGGGGGTCTACGCGGCCACCCGCTGGGCGGCGACCCGTTCCTGGAAATGGGGCTTGCTGAGCAGTGTCGCCCTGGGGCTGGCGCTGGGATCCAAGACCTCCGGTTTCTTCCCCCTGGGCATTGTGGGCCTGCTGGGATTCACATGGGCGCTGGAAGAATTTTGTCGGGAGCGGAGAGCCGGGGTGTGGTTCCGATGGGCCGGGCGGCTGGCCGCCCTGGCGGCGCTGGCGGCCCTGACCCTCTGGGCGCTGTATGGCTTTGAATTCCAGCCCTACCCCTTCGCCACTCACCTGCTGCTGTGGCGGATGCTGCGGAAACATGCGGCAGAAGGGCATATGGCGTTTCTGATGGGCCAGGTTGGGCATCACGGCTGGTGGTACTACTATCCGGTAGCCTTTCTCCTGAAGACCCCACTCCCCACGCTGCTTCTGGTGGGAATGGCCTTCCTTGTTCCCAGCCACTCCCTCCGGCGCCGGTGGTTGGACCGGGACCTCTGGCTGTATCCCCTGCTCTACGGTCTCGCCACCCTTTTCAGCACCATCGCCATCGGCTACCGCTATCTGCTGCCGGCCCTCCCGTTCCTGTTCGTCCTTGCGGGCCGGGCAGTACGGAATACGCAATACGCAATACGCAGTACGTACTCCGTACTCCGTATTCCCTTACTTCTCTGGCTGGCCCTGGGGACCCTGCGCGTCTTCCCCCATTACCTGACCTACTTCAACGAACTGGCCGGCGGCCCTTACGGGGGTCACCGGTATCTGGTGGACTCCAATCTGGATTGGGGACAGTCTTTTAAGGCACTGCGGGATTGGTTAAGCGGCCGGGAAATGAAAGATGAGCCTGTGTATATTAGTTTTTACACCTACGGTGAGCCCTCCCTGTACGGAATTGCATACCGCTCTTACCAGTGGGAAAGCCCTGAGGACAATCCCACCCCTCTGCTTTATTCGCGCCTGAATCCACCGCCCGGCCTCCACGTGATCGGCGCAACCACGTTGCAGGGCGTATTCGTGGGCGAACCCGATAACTTTGACTGGTTTCGCCACCAGGAGCCGATCGCGCGCCCCGGGATCGCCCTGTTCGTGTACCGGGTGCTGCCCCATGATCCTCAACCCACATGGCTGGCCCAGTGCACGGTACCCGTCGCGCCGCTGACCCCCGAGGCCGCCGCGGATGGCTTTGGCCGCAGCGACCTGCGGCTGGCCTACTTTGACTGCACCTCCGGCTGGCTCTACCCGACTGGCGGCCGGGACCCGGGATGGTTCGCCCTCTTTCGCCCGACCGCCCTTTCCGACGACCCGTTCGTCCCTCGGCAACTGACTTCTGCCCGCCTCTCTTTTGAGCAGCGACGAACCGGCGCCCTCCCGCCTTTTGTCATTTACGAGCAAGAGGCGGGCCCTCTCCGCCCCTCCCTCCCTGCCCGGGCTCTCACCCGGCTCAGCGCGCTGACCTTCCTGGGGCATACCGTTTCCGGCATCCCGAAGCCCGGGCAAACTGTGGAGATGGAAACCTGGTGGCGGGTGGAGGACGTCCCCGTCCGTCCCCTCTCCGTTATGATGCACCTGGTCGGACCGGAGGGCGAACCGGTCATCGTCAGCGACGGGCTGGCGGTGCCGGTGGACCAGTGGCGGCCCGGCGACATCATCGTGCAGCGCCACCGACTCTCCATCCCGGCCGACGCTCCCTCCGGCGAGTATCAGCCCTACACCGGCGTCTACTGGCTGGATACGATGGAGCAGTGGCCGGTGGAAATAGACAACAAACCGGCAGGGGACCGGATTCCCCTGCCGGTGGTGAAGGTATCCAGATAGCAGACGTACCCGCTACGGCGCCAGGGTGAACTGACCGACTTCCGACCGCCAGGTGACGCACTGGCCACCGGAGAGGCCCCGGGAGACGGCAATGAACTCATAGGTACCGCCCGGAACCAGCCCGCTCAGGACGGCCTGGTGGCTGGTGGTGGACGTCTTGTTCAGCGGCGTATACGACCACCCGTCCGCATACGCCCAATAGTTACGCATCACGAGGGGAAGATAGACTTTGTGGGGATAATCCGGCGGAGTGGGCCCCGGAGGCGCCGAGAGCAGGCGGTAATACACCTGCCCCAGCGCCGCGCCCGTGGTCGTCCAGGTTACCGTGGCCGTCGTGCCCGCCGTGATGACGGCCAGGTTGCTGATGCCGGAGGGCGCAGGCAGGTTGTTCGGGTCGTGGATCATCGGCGGCGTGGCGTCCCAGAAAGAGGCGCTGTCCCAGAG
>DAOUBO010000133.1:0-2435 GCA_034432695.1 Anaerolineae bacterium
CCAGGAGCCGCGCCCGGCGGAGGAAGACGTTGGCCAGGGCCAGGGCCGCCGCAACCAGTACGACGCCGGTGAGCAGGTTGTAGAGGGGGACACGCGCGTGCAGATCGGTGTAGCCCGCGCCGAAGACAACGCCCTGAGATGAGGTCAGAAGCCCCAGGCGGGCCAACTGGTATTGGGCAGCGATGAGCCCCAGCACGACGGCGCCCAGAACGGAGAGATGGGCCACAGGCCCCCGGTCCCGGAGCGCGTCCGTCAGCCCGTAGACCACCAGGACGCCCAGCAGGCTCAGGATGGAAAGAGAGAGCAGCCACCCTACCAGCAGCCGGTAGACGGGCAACCGGAAGACGTAGAAGCCCACGTCCAGGCCAAAGACGGGATCCGCCTTCCCAAAGGGGACGGCATGGAGGAAAACCAGAAGTTCCATCCAGTTGGCGACAAGGACCTCGGCCATCAGGAAGGCGATGCCCAGAGCAGCCAGGGCGAGGATGGCCCGCAGGGCACGCCGGCCGGCCTCGGTCGCCCGCCGGCGGAACGGGCGGATCACCTGCGACGCCCCGGTCAGGCGACCGGGGAGGAAGAGCCAGTTGGCCCAGAGAACCCCGGTGACGGTCAGAAAGCCGGAGAGGAAGATGAGCGCCTGAGCCGTCAGCCGGGTCTGGTAGACGGAGAGGTAGCCCAGGTCCTCAAACCAGAGCCAGTCGGTGTAGAAGGTCGCGGAGAGGGCCGTGAGGACCAGGAAGAGCACAACCAGAGCGACCAGCGCTCCGATAATTCGGCCTACCGGGATTTGAGACATTTTGCATAACCTCCGGCACCGGCCCGCTACATAGATCGCAGGCGTTGTTTCAGGTCTTCGGGCGTCCCGGCTTCAACAGGGATGTAGCGCAGGCCAGGATAGTAGGTCTGGAAGAACGCCTCCAGGTCTCCGGGCCAGAGATGGGGGTTAACGGCGATGACGGTGCGGACGTTCAGCGCGCCGATCCCCGCGTCGTCGGCGCTCCCACCGATCGTCCACCGATGCTGGTCCCAGGCGCCGCTATCCAGAATGGCCTGGACCCACTCCCGGCCCGCGCCGGGGGGGAGCAGAACGTAGGTCCGCTCGTACTGTTCGCGTGGGAGCCCCAGCGGGATCTCCGGCTCCGGGCGGGCGTTCTGCCGGTCCTTCACGGAAATCATATAATCCAGCAGGCGGGGATACGCGTATTCGTAGTTACAGTCCTCCCAGCCCGGGGAAGGGCCAATGGTGAAGGGACAGAAGGCCCAGTGGTAATAGTCCTTGCTGGCCTCGGCGTCGTACCAGGCGACCCGACGGGCAACCTCCTCCGGGGAAAAACCGGTGTAGGGCCCCCCCGCCCGGACCGGGTAGAACTCGCTCACCACCAGCGGGACCACCTCGCCGCGTCCCTTCAGCAGGTGGTAGAGGTACCGGTAGCGGAAGCAGAGAGCGCCGGCCCCCTCCACGACGGGAGAGCCCGGGATGGTGTGGCCCCACCACTGGTCAATGGGCCAGTCATAGAAGACCCCCTCGTGGAGGGTCAGGATATGTCCCCCCTCTTTGGCCTTTGCGAAGACGCCTGTCTCCACCATGGCCTGCATTTCTGCCCACTCCGGAGTGCCCGCGTTGAAGGCGAAGATGCCCAGTTTCAGATCGTGCCGTTCGGCCTTTTCCATACAGAGGATCATCAACTGAGCCAGGCGACGGTACCCCGCCACCCCGGGTGGAGCCGGCTCGTTGACGATCTCCCAGTAGTCCACGACGCGCCCTCCCTGGAGTTCGGGGCTGACGGCGATCTTGTTGAGGATCAGCTGAACCAGAGAGTCCGCGAGCTGGGCCAGGTCGGCGCCCATAATGTTGGGGGCGGCCTCTATGGCGGAGGTGACCCGTCCGATGGTGATCACCTCCGGAGCCAGGGCTTTCACATCTGCGAGGACTCCCAGCCCGTCCACCGCTTTGACGACGGGAAAGCGGGCGCCGTTTTCCAGCAGGCGTCGCAGATAGGGGATGGTCGAACCGGGAAAAATGGTATGGACGCCCAGTTTGCTGCCTCGCTCCACAATGGGGTAGTTCCAGGAACCGCTCATTGCTCCTCCTTACCAGCGACTCGTCTTGAGGGCCCGACGGTAAAAACTGGGTTCTGGACAAACGGAAGCGGCCAGCGGGTACGTTGCTCTTTACCCATCTGCCAGCGCAGGTGGTTCGCAGGCCGAGATACATCCCGGCGGTATGTCCCAGGTCCAGCCCCAAAGCCTGGCAGTCATAGGGCCGCCGGATGTCCGATGCCAGGCCATGGCGAGCCGTCACGGGGGAAAACCGCTCCCTATTGTACCACGTTTGCGGCAGTTTGAACACCAGGGGATCAGAACAGAAAGGCCGGCAAAGACCGACCGAAGGCCTCTGTAGAAGCGACCTGCGGTCGCCCCCAATCCGGGCGACC
>DAOUBO010000134.1:0-1947 GCA_034432695.1 Anaerolineae bacterium
CGTCGCGTGCGGTGCGTCCGACCCCGCCCGTACCCCCGCCAGCCCCTCCACCGGGGACGGGGCCCAGCCCGGGGCGACGACGACGGCCCCCACCTCCTCCGTCCGGGCCCCGCTGGGCGTCTCCACCGTCACGGCGAAGTTGCCCACGTAGCCTTCCAGTTGGGTCACCCGGGCGTTGAGCAGGACCTCTATGTTCGGGTGATCCAGGACCTGCCGGACCTTCTCCTCCAGCAGGCCAGGCGCGGCCTCAAAGTTCAGGTACGTGCCGGAGAGACGGGCCATCTTGCCGCCCAGCCGGTCTTCCCGCTCCACCAGCACCACCGGGTAGCCCGCGTCGGCGATGTTCCGCGCGGCCTCCATCCCGGCGATGCCGCCGCCGATCACCATCGCCCGCCGGACAATGGGCATCCGCAGCGGGACCAGTTCCTCGTCCCGCTTCACCTTCTCCACCATCGTCCGGACGATCTCCACGGCCTTGGCCGTCGCCTCCTCCCGCTCGTGCTGGTGGACCCAGGAGCACTGCTCCCGAATGTTGGCGATCTCGCAGCGGTACGGGTTCAGCCCGGCCGCGGCGACGGCCTGGCGGAAGGTCCGCTCGTGCATCGCGGGCGAGCAGGCCGCGACGACGACGCCGTCCAGGTCGTGCTCCGCGATGGCGTGCTGGATGAGGTTCTGGCCCGGATCGGAGCACATGTACTTGTAGTGGGTGGCGAAGGCGACGCCGGGCATCCGGCCCGCCTCCTCCGCGACCCGCTCCACATCCACCGTCGCGGCGATGTTGATCCCGCAGTGACAGATGAAGACACCGATGCGGCTCATAGGACGTAGATGAACACAGGTGAACGACGGCACTTCCCTTCGTTTCGTGCCTCGTTACGAACGGAACGACGGCACTTCCCTTCGTTTCGTGCCTCGCTACGAACGAACGACGGCACTTCACTTCGTTTCGTGCCTCATTACGAACGGCACTTCACTTCGTTTCGTGCCTCACTACGAACAGCGCTCGTAGTCAGCCACGAAGCGCCACGCGCCGCCACGCGGCGAGCCGCTCGCGGTGTGGCCGAAGGCGCTCGCGCCGAGGCGAAGCGGAGTGGCGTTTCATCAAAACGGCTCATTCTGCCCTCAGCGTGGTTTCCGGATCCGCGCCTTGATGTTATCCAGAATCACCAGCGCACCGCGCAACTGTTCCGGTTCCACATTGCTCAGAAATTCCGCCAGACGGGGATGCAAAATCTCATCAATCTGAGGGTGTACCCGCAGGCGGATGACACCAGGATAACTACCCGGCGGGAAATCCCGGATGTCCCCAAAATCGCTGTTATAGGTCACAATAATCCGCCCTTCTCTCACAGCCGCCTCTACAATCTCCCGATCCGTGGCCCGGCTCAGACCCAGATCGCGCGTATCCACCACATCGTACCCCAGTTGCCGCAGGAACTCTTTGGTCTGAACGCGGAGATTCTGGTCCAGCAGAAACCGCATTGCTACTCCACCGTTACCTTCGCCTTCCCAGCAACTGGTTGCTCGGTCAGTAAAAGAATTTCTTCGTCCGAAACCACCCAGGCCGCATACTGAATGGCGGCAATAACATCTTCGTAATTCAACTCTGGATAGCCCTCCAGAATCTGCTCAACGGAATACCCACCTGCCAGCTGGCTCAGAATGTTGGCAACCATAATCCGGGTCCCGGCAATGCACGGTTTGCCGTGACAGACTTCTGGATCAACAACAATTCGGTCTCCCAACCAGCGCTCTATCATTTCACTCCTCCAGATCACAATTCCACCCCATATCGCTCAACGGCCTGGCAAAGCGCATCCCCGGCCGTTTCCAGCGCAATGCTGAATTCCCAGAGGCCATGACTGCCTACCCCCCGGTAGGCACATTTTGACCCCCTCATCCCCCTTGCCCCCCTTCTCCCCCGAGACGGGGGAGAAGGGGGGAGAA
>DAOUBO010000135.1:0-5049 GCA_034432695.1 Anaerolineae bacterium
CCCCCACCCCCCTTCTTCGGGGGCAAGAGGGGATGAGGGGATCAAAATGGGTCGGCCGACCGAGGAGGGTCGGCAGTTGCGGTTGATGCACCATAGGAGAAAAAGCATGGGCTTGCGGCTGGAAATCGTCACCCCCGAACGGCAACTGTTCAGCGGCGAGGTGGACTCCGTCCTGCTCCCCGGCGCGGAGGGGCAACTGGGGGTCCTCCCCCACCACGCGCCATTGATGTCCGCCCTCTCGGTGGGGGAACTGGTGGCCCGCAGGGGGGAGGAGGAGATGGTCTTTGCCGTTCACGGCGGCTTCGTCCAGGTCCTTCCCGATCGGGTCATCGTGCTGGCGGACGTGGGGGAGCGGGCGGAAGAGGTGGACGCCGAGCGGGCCGAGCGGGCCCGTCGGGAGGCGGAGGAACTCCTCAGGAAAGAGCCGCCGCCGGAGTTGCGGGCCGAGGCCATGATGGCCCTGCGGAAGGCCCAGGTACGTTTGAAGGTCGCCCAGCGTTGCCGTCGCCCCCTCCGCCCACCGGAGGAATAGTCCGATGACAGAAGCCCCGATCAACCGCCTCGTCATCGCGACGGTCGCCGGCAGCCAGGCCGAGGAACTGATCCGCGCCCTGGTCGGAGAGGGCTTCTACGTCACAAAGATAGACTCCACCAGTGGTTTTTTCCAGGAGGCGACGGTTTCCCTCTTTATCGGTCTGGAGGCCTCCCGCCTGCCGCGGCTTCTCCATCTCGTCCGCACCATCTGCCGCCCATATGTCCGCTATATCCCGGTCCACCTGGAGGTCGCGATGGCGGAGGTCCAGCCGCTGATGATGGAGACCCAGAGCGGCGGGGCGACGATCTTTATCCTCAACGTGGAACGCTTTGAACAGGTGTAGCGACGATGAAACTGATGATCGTCATTGTGCGGGACGGAGATGCCGGAGCCGTGGTGGACCGGCTGATCCAGGAAGGGTACCGGGTCACCCGGATCGCCAGCACTGGGGGATTCCTGCGGCGGGGCAATATGACCCTTCTGATCGGAGTGGAGGACGGGCAGGTGGACGCGGTGGTGGACCTTCTTCGGGAGGCCTGCGGGCCTCCCGAACCGGGACAACACCGAGCGACCATCTTCGTGGTAGAAGCCGCTCACTTTGAGCAGGTCTGACGCGTGGCCCGACGGGCCACGCCGTTCATCCAGGCAACGGCCCCCCAGGTCACTCCCCAGTGCAGCAGGATCGCCAGCCAGAGGTTGCCGGCCTGGAGATAGAGAAAAGCGCTCATTGGCGCCATCGCCACCCGCAGCAGCGCCGGTAGCCTCTGATCTGACCTCGTCAGGGCCCGCCGCCACCATGGGTTCAGGGCCGCCTCCACCAGTGCGATCCCTGCACCCGCCCATGTCCCCCAGTACGGCCCCAGGGCAACCACCGGCCCGTTTCGGTAGAACATCCAGTGGGTCTCGTGGAAGACGGCCTCCCGAAAGGACGCCCAGAAGCCTTGCCGGGTCTCTATCCCCGTCCCCCGCTCCATCCACCCGCCCAGCGCGATCAGTCCCCAAAACGTCGCTCCCAGAAAAACGGCCCAGCCCACACCCCGCGCCCATTGCGTCCAGGCCGGAAGCACTTCCTCGGCAGAGGCTGGGGGAGTGAGAAAAACGGGAAGGGGCCAGAGGCCGAAGGCCCGTTCCAGAATCGCCTCCTGTCCCCAGAGCAGGGCCCCAAAGGGAAGCCCAACGTAGTAGAAGAGACGGACAAGGTGAAGCAACGGGGAAAGGACACCGGCGGCTTCCAGCCGTTCCGTCCAGGCGCGCCCTCTGGGCCAGCGTCGGGCGGACCAGGCGAGGTTGGTAGACGCGACGGCGAGGAGAACGGAGAGGCCCAGCCAGAGCCAGCGGTCAGGCAGGGGCATAGGTCTCCTTTTTCAAGGGAACCTCTACCCGCACCGTCGTGCCCTGCCCCGGCGCAGACCGGATGAAGATCTTTCCGCCCGCCAGTTCCGCCCGCTCTTTCATGTTCAACATCCCCAGGCTTCCCCGCTCCTCGTAGCCCCTCTCCAGAATGGCGGGGTCAAATCCCACGCCGTCGTCCTCCACTTCTGCGACGAAGAGGTCCCCCTGTACCCGCATCCGAACCCAGATGTTGCGGGCGCGGGCATGCTTCCGGGCGTTGCTGATGGCCTCCTCCAGGATGTAGAAAATGATCCCCTGCTGGTCTTTGTCCAGCCGCTGATCCACTCCCTCCGGCGCTTCCAGATGGATGGGGAGGGGATCCGTCTCCATCCGCTTGGCGATGTACTGCTCCATCGCCGCCCGCAGCCCCTGCGTCTCCAGAATCAGGGGACGCAGCGTGAAGAGCATGTGGCGGATTTCCTTCGTGGTCCGACGGGCCAGTTCCTCAATCCGGGCCAGTTCTTCCGCCACTTCCTGGGGACGTTCGTTCAGCAACATCCGGACGTAGTTCAGCCGCATCGCGATGGCCGCGATGGACTGGGTGGGGCCGTCGTGGAGGTCGCGGGCCAGTTTTTTGCGGGCGTCCTCCTCCACGGTGACGATGCGTTCTTTCTCTTCCAGGAGGCTCTCGTAGAGACGGGCGTTCTGCAGGGCCACGGTCCCCTGATTGCAGAGGGCGACCAGCAGGTCCTGATACTCCGGGGTGAAGGTCCCGGCCTGGGGGCTCCCGAAGACAGCGACGCCGAAGGTCTCAAAACCAGCCCGGAGCGGAAGGACGACGGCCTCCTGACAGCGGTGGAGGGCGATGAAGCGGCCCAGTTCGGGATCAGCGCCGGGCTGGGGGCAGAGAAAGGGCTCCGCGGTTTGCAGGACCGTCGCCAGCGCGCCGGAGCGCCCTTCCAGAGCTACCTGGTGGTCCCGGTGGGGGACATGGCGAGCCGCGGCGACCTGCAACCGATCCCGGCGGAAGAGCAGAATCAGACCGACGAGGGGCACACGTTGCCCGCTCAGTTCGTGAAGGCCAATTTCGGCCACATCCAGAATGGCTTCCAGGACCCGCTGATAATTCAGCGTTGCCGTCAGCGTGCTGGCCAGTTCAAAGATCAGGCGGGACTGCTGCTGGCGCGCGCGCAAACGTCGGAGTTCCTCCTCTTCCTCCAGCCGGCACACCTGGGCCACCCGCTGCTTCATCTGCCCCCCAACCCACCCCGTCAGCAGGGCCGTCAGCAGGAGAACGGCGATGTTTCCCACCTTCCCCAGAACATACTGGGCAGGGAGGGAAACGTCGCGAAGGCCGGGAGCCAGGTAGCCCAGCGCCAGAATGAGGGCGACAATCAGGCTGGTCCAGAGGGAGAAGCGCAGAGCAGCGGTGATGATCGGGAGCAGCCCGAAGAACAGGAACGGGCTGTCGGGCCCACCGGAGACGACCATCAGACTGACGGCCAGCAGGGTGTCCGTGGCCAGGGCGATCAGAGGGAGGGGCTCCGGGAAGAGCCGAACGACCAGCAGAAGGGTCAGGACCAGGTTATAGAAAACGCCGATGCCGAGCAGGACCGCCAGCGGCAGAGTGGCGGGACTGCCAAAGCCATGGCCGGGGTCCAGAAAGGCAACCAGAAGGACGGCCAGCAGGAGAATCCAGCGAAGATTGCTGACCACCCAGTCTACTTGCAGGCGTTGCCGGAGACTATCCAGCATAGAGGGAAACCCAGGGGGAATAAAAACCGCCCCTCGCGGGCGGCGGCCAGGATCAGGTGGGCGCGAAGGGATTCGAACCCCTGACCTCCACAATGTGAGTGTGGCGCTCTAACCAGCTGAGCTACGCGCCCATACATATTATAGCACCGTTTGTTGAAAGAGCAAGTCGCAAAAATGGACCGGGTGCATTTCAATTTCCTGGCGAGGCACTTTGGGTAACATATTGGACAAACTGATACCCGGAGAAGGAAAAAAGACATATTTGTGCGGCGGCTTTGCCGCCGCACAAATATGTTGTCTTTCAACCCCATCCCCTGGACCTGCGCAACCCCCTATGCGTCCGGCCCCGCCAGTACAAAAGCCAGGTCGTTGACGTTGGTTCCGGTCGGGCCTGTGAGGATCAGATCGCCGAGGGCCGCGAAGAGGGGATATGCGTCGTTCCGGGCCAGGTGATCGGCCGGGTCCATCCCCAGCGCCCGGGCCCGGGCGACGGTCTCTCCGTCGGCAAAGGCGCCGGCAGCGTCGGTGGGGCCGTCGGTGCCGTCGGTCGCCAGCGTGGCGACGAGCACGTTCTCCCAACCCTCCAGGGCCAGCGCCGCCCCCAGCGCAACCTCTTGATTGCGCCCCCCTCGCCCTCTCCCCCGAACGGTGACGGTGGTCTCGCCCCCCAGGATCAGACAGGCCGGAAGGGGAAGCGGACGTCCCATCCGAATTTCCTCCTTCGCCAGCGCGGCCAGGACTTTGCCCACTTCCCGCGCCTCCCCTTCCAGAAAGGTGGTCAGGACCGCCGTGTGGAACCCCAGCGCGCGGGCCCGCTCCGCCGCCGCGTCCGCCGCCGTGCGGTTCTCCCCCACGACGACGGTGTGGATCCCCACGAAGCGTGGGTCCCCTGGCTTGGGGGTCTCCGGCTCCTCACCGCGCCGCCCCCGGTCCAGATGATGGCGGATGGCCGGAGGGACCCTGTCCAGCAGGCCGTACCGTTCCAGGACAGCCCACGCGTCGGCGAAGGTCGTCGGGTCGGGCACACAGGGGCCCGAGCCGATGGCGTCCAGCGGGCTTCCCACCACGTCGGAGAGGATGAGAACGGCCGCTTTCGCGCCCCGCTGGAGGATACGCTCGGCGAGCCGTCCGCCCTTGACCTGGGAGAGGTGTTTGCGGACGGTGTTGATCTCCCCGATGGTCGCGCCGGAGCGAAGGAGGTTATCGGTAAGAGCCTGGAGGTCGTCCAGGGAGACAGCGGGCACCGGGACTTCCAGCAACGCCGACGCGCCGCCGGAGATCAGCACCAGGACCAGGTCCCCAGGAGCCAGGGAGTCCACCAGGTCCAGAATCCGGCGGGTCCCCTCCAGCCCCGCCGCATCCGGGATGGGATGGCCGGCAGGGTGGATGTGGACGGGGGGCCGCGGGCGCGGGGGGTCCGGGCCCAC
>DAOUBO010000136.1:0-1592 GCA_034432695.1 Anaerolineae bacterium
CCAACCCCTGGTGGACGAGCTGCTCCTGGATGACCGCGAGGATGACAAAACCCTCCTCACCGGCCATCGGGGTAGCGGCAAGACCACGGAACTGGCGCGCCTGGAAAGGGCGCTGGCCTCCTCCCATATCATCGTCCGGATGGACATAGAGGGCCTGCTCAACCTGGGCGATGTGGACTACGCCGACCTGCTGGTGGTCATGGGGTTGCAGGTTTTCCGGCAGGCGCACCGCTCCGGCGTGCGCCTGGAGAAAGACAAACTGGATGGTCTGCGCTTCTGGTATCAAACCCACATCCTTGAAAAAGACGAACGCCCGGTTCTGGACGAGGAGGTGGAAGCAACGCTGAATGTGGGGATCGCCTCCATCACAGCCGGTCTCCGCACCAACACGCCGCGGCGCCAGCACGTCCGTGCTGAGGCCCAGGCGAACCTGGCCGACCTGCTGGCCCGTCTCAACGACCTGCTGGACGAACTCCGTAAGAAGGCCGGGAAACGCATCCTGGTCATCGTGGACGGGCTGGATAAGATGTTTGACCTGAAGCAGGTGTGTGCGCTCTTCCTGCACGGGGCGAACGCTCTGCTGGAGCCCCGTTGCCGGGCAATTTACACCGTCCCTATCTCCCTCTACTACACCAACGACTTTCAACAGGTGCGTCTCTCCTTCCCCCGCAACTTCTCCCTGCCCAACATCAAAGTATGGGAGCAGGATGGCAGCCCCTGCCCGGAGGGTCGCCAGACGCTCCGGGAGGCGCTGTTCCGGCGGATGGATCCGATGCTCCTGACCCCGGAAGCAGCGGAGCACCTGGTGGAACTATCGGGTGGGGTGTTCAAGGAACTGATCTCGCTGGCCCGGGTCAGTGTTCTGCGTGCCCGCCGCCTGCGCGAGGACAGAGGCCCGGTGCAGCGCGAGGATGTGGAATACGCCGCCCGCCAGGTGCGCAACACCTATCGTGCTCTCCTGACCGAAGATCAGTATCAGGAACTCCTGCGCATTGTTCGGGGTGGGCGATTCGTTAACAGTGCCCTGGCCCAGGAATTGTTGCACAATCTGAGCCTGCTGGAGTATAACGGAGAAGGGGCCTGGTGGGCCGTGCATCCCATCGTTCGCCCCCTCGTGGAGGAGTGGGCCCGTGAGCACGAAGACACCCGGTGATCGCCCGGCGGTCTGGGAAACGAGACTGGACCTGGCGCTCCTGCGAGATGCGCTGGAGTTGGCAGAGGGAACGGTCTTCCTGTTCGCGATCTGTCCGGAAGGGATGTGGCGCCGGGAGTTCATGCAATCCCTGGAGGACCACCTGCGAGCGCAGGGGCGAGAAGTAGTGCGGGGAAATTTTTCCCCTGAGCATCCCGAATTCGCCGACCACCTGGCGCGACGATACGACGTGGCCCTGCCAGCCGTCCGGGCCCGGCCCATCCCAATCACCGGTGTCCGCGACCGCTCCCCTTCGCCCATCGTCTTCGTGGAGGTGAACGGGCTGGACCAGGCAGGCCTGGACTTTTCCTATTTGCCGCCCAATGACCCTCTCCGCCAGGAAGTGGAAGCGGCGCGGCGGGGCCCGCGCGCCCTGAACCTCCCGCGGGAGCAACCGGGC
>DAOUBO010000137.1:0-12553 GCA_034432695.1 Anaerolineae bacterium
GGGGTGGATAAACGGCGGGGTTCGCCAGCAGTTCCGGGTCTATCAAGGGACGGGCCGCCGCGTTGGGGCTGGCGTAGCGAGTGTAGTTGGAAATGCGGGCCCCGACATCCGGACGCAGCAGATAGTCAATGAAAAGGTGGGCCGCCTCCTTGTTCGGCGCTCCGGCCGGGATGCAGAGGTTGTCCACCCAGAGAGAGGTCCCCTCACGGGGGATCGCGTACCGGATCCGCTCGTCCTCCTCGGCGACCATAAAAACGTCGCCGCTAAATCCCTGGGCCATCACGATTTCCCCTGCGGGGAGCAGAGCCCGGTACTGCTCGCTATCGTAGGCATAGACCCACTGCTTCTGCTGAATGAGCAGGTCGCGCGCTTCCTGAAGTTGCCGCTCATCCGTCGTATTGAGAGAATACCCCAGATATTTGAGCGCCGCCCCGATGACCTCACGGACGTCGTTCAACATGGTGAACTTACCCGCGTAGCGGGAAGCCAGGTCGGGGTCAAAAAAGTAAGCCCAACTATCCGGCGGTTCAGGAAAGGCCTCCGCATTATAGCCGATGCCCGTCGTCCCCCACTGGTAGGGGACGCAGTGGGCCATTCCGGGGTCATACGGGGGGTTGGCAAACTGCGGGTCTATGTTGGCGAGATGGGGAATCCGGGCGTGGTCCAGTTCGGCCAGCAGGCCCTGCTGGAGCATGATGGCCACCATGTAATCCGAGGGAACGATCACATCGTACCCGGTCGCTCCGGCCTGCAGTTTCGCCAGGAGTTCCTCGTTGCTGGCGAACGTATCCTCCACCACCCGGATGCCGAACTCCGCCTCAAAATCCCTGTAAATCTGCGGATCAATGTATGCCGACCAGTTGTAGACGTGGAGTTCCCTGGGAGCCGGGGGCTTCCCGCCCGCACAGCCCGAGATCAGCGCTGCCATTACGATCAGCAGGACCCATACCCTCTGCCGCTGCATTCCGTCCTCCTTACAGGCTGGGATCGTCAGGGTCTGGATCAATCCCCGTTTCGGGAAAGGGGGGAATAAGAGAGGGGTTTTACGGCGGCTTCGCCGTCGCAAAACCCCTTTTTCTACTAAATGAGCCTCCCCTACCCTTCCTTCAGAAACTCCCCCAGATACCGCCGCATGTGTTCCAGATGGGTTCCCGCCCAGTAGACCCGCCCACAAGCGGGGCAGACGCCAAACTGTTCCTGCGTCTGGAGAACGTAGGGGGGAACCCGGTCGGCGACCTGCTGGGGCGTCGCCGGCTCCAGGGGTACGTTGCAGAGGCTGCATCGGGAAAGCGCCGGGTTCGGCGGCGGGCCCAGCGTCTCCACGACCTGCCGGACCTGCTCCTGCACGTTCTCCGACTCAATCAGCAGCGCCCGAAGCCCCTTCCGGGCCGCCAGCGCCCGGTCCCGCGTCAGGAGAATCCGCCCCTCCGCCCGCGCGCGCCGGGCCAGTTCCAGATCGTCCGCATGGTTCTCGTAGAGCGTGTCGTACCCCAGGAGCCGAAGCCAGCGGGCCAGTCGCCCCAGCATCCCGTCGGCCAGCAGACGAACTTCCTCCATGGCTTCTCAGAGTCGCGGGAGGACGATTCCCCGCTGGGATTGGTACTTCCCCCTCTTATCTGCGTAGGAGACCTCGCAGGCCTCGTCTGCCTCAAAAAACAACACCTGGGCGATCCCCTCGTTGGCGTAGATCTTCGCCGGAAGGGGGGTCGTGTTGGAAATCTCCAGCGTGACGTACCCCTCCCACTCCGGCTCAAAGGGGGTAATGTTGACGATGATGCCGCAGCGCGCGTAGGTGGACTTCCCCAAACAGACGCAGAGGACATTGCGCGGGATGCGGAAGTACTCCACCGACCGCCCCAGGGCAAAGGAGTTGGGCGGAATGACGCACACGTCCCCCCTGAAGTCCACCATTGCGCGGGTGTCAAAGCGCTTGGGGTCCACCACTGTCAGGTCTCCCAGGCCGGGGGTGAAAATTTTGAACTCGTCGGCCACCCGGATGTCGTAGCCGTAGGACGAGAGGCCGTAGGAGATAACGCCATCCCGAACCTGATGGTCCACAAACGGCTCAATCATCCGGTGCTCCAGCGCCATCCGACGGATCCAGTGGTCGGGCTTCAGCCCCATCCGCGGCCTCCTGCAACGGGGTTCTACATCCGCTCCGGCGCCCGGACGCCCAGCAGCGCCAGGGCACGGGCCAGGACCACCTTCGCCGCCCGCACCAGCCGCAGCCGCGCGCGGGTCAGGTCGGCCTCGGCCGGGTCGGAGGAGACCACCCGGCAGTCCCGGTAGAAGGCGTGAAAGGCCGTCGCCAGTTCCTGAGCGTAGTAGGGCAGGAAGTGCGGGCTCAACTTCGTCGCTGCCTGTTCCACCACCTCCGGCAGTTCCAGCATCTTCCGAATGAGCGCCAGTTCGCTGGGATGGCGCAGCAGGGAGAGATCGGCGGGCTCATCTATCCGCCAGCCCTGTTCCTGCGCGTAGCGCAGCATACTGGCGATACGGGCATGGGCGTATTGCACGTAGTAGACCGGGTTCCGCTCCGACTGCTCCACCGCCAGGTCCAGGTCAAAGTCTATCGGCGAATCCGCCGTCCGGGAAGCCAGCATGAACCGAATGGGATCCGGCCCCACCTCGTCCAGCAGGTCCCGCAGGGTCACGAACTCCCCGGTGCGCTTGGACATGCGCACCTCCTCGCCCCCGCGCCAGAGAGTGACCAACTGGTAGAGGATAAAGACCGCCCGGTCCGGGTCCAGCCCCAGGGCCTTCGCCGCCGCCCGCACCCGTGGAACATCGCCATGGTGGTCGGCCCCCCAGATGTAGATGGCCCGGTCAAACCCCCGCCGAACCAGTTTGTCCAGCAGGTAGGCCACGTCCGAGGCCAGGTAGGTGGGCCGCTCCGATGGCTCCGGGGCCACCTGCGGCGACCGGATGAGAACGGCGTCCTTCTCCAGGTCGGGATGGTGGAACCAGACCGCTTCGTCGTACTCCACGATATAGCCGCGCTCCCGCAGGATCGCCAGCGCCTGGTCCAGCAACCCCTCCCGGTGGAGGTCCCGCTCGTGCCGCCAGACGTCAAACTGCACACCCAGGTCGGCCAGGTCCTGACGGATGCGCTCCAGCATCCGGGCCACCGCCCAGTCGGCGACCGCGCGGACGGCCTGGGGACGCTCCATCTCCAGATAGCGACGGCCCACCTCCGCGGCCAGCCGCTCTCCCAACTCCACCACGTAGCGCCCGTGGTAGCCGTCCTCCGGGAAGGGGACGTCCTCCCCCAGGGCCTGGGCGTAGCGGACGAAGACGCTCTCCCCGAATTTGCGGACCTGGTTCCCGGCGTCGTTGCCGTATTCCTCCCGCCCCCCCCGGTAGCCGGCCGCGGCCAGAACAGAGGCCAGCGTATCCCCCAGAACCGCGTTGCGCGCGGAACCGACGGTAATCGGACCGGTGGGGTTCGCACTGACGAACTCTACCTGCACCCGCTGGCCCCGGCCGATGGAGAGATTGCCGAAGGATTCCCCGGCCTCCAGGATGACGTCCACCTGGGAAGCCAGCCACTCCTCGTCCAGCCAGAAGTTGATGTAGCCCGGATGAGCCACCTCCACGCGGCCGACAAAGGGAGCCTCCGGCAACCGTTCCACCACCCGATGGGCCAGGTCCACCGGCGCCATCCGGGCCTCCCGCGCCAGCCGCAGACAGACCGAAGTGGAATAATCCCCGTACTCCGGGCGCCGGCTCCGCTCCACGATAACCGGAACCGATGGAGGAGCCCCCAGGACTTCGGAGAGGGCCGAAGCGACGATGTCGGCGATCTGCCGGTAGATCAGGTCGGACACACTTCCTCCACAAAATCGGAATTGGCAACATGCTCCCACGCGACGAACGCCTCCCGCAGAGCCTGTCGTTCCCCTTCGGGCAGGAACGCCGCGTCCACCGCGTGGAAGACCATCTGGCGAATCCGGCTCAGCGAAATCCCCATCGCCGTTACGGCGACCCGGTACTCGTCGGTCAGTGTCGTATCCGAGATGCTGGGGTCGTCGGTGTTCAGAGTGGCCCGCAGGCCCAGGGCCAGCATATCCGGCAGAGGGTGCTGGCTGAAGGAGTAGACGGCCCCTGTCTGCAGGTTGCTGGTCGGGCAGACCTCCAGGGCTACCCCCCGGTCCCGCAACATCCGCACGACTTCGGAGTTCTCCAGGGCGTGGATGCCGTGGCCAATGCGCTGAGCGTGAAAGAGGACCAGGGCGTCCCGGACGTTGGCCGCGCCTCCCACCTCCCCCGCATGGATGGTGACCCCCAGCCCTTCCTCCCGGGCCCGACGGAAGAGCGGAGCCAGCCGATGGGCCGGATAGTTGACCTCGTCTCCTGCCAGGTCCAACCCCACAACGCCGCGCGTTCGGTAGGCCAGCGCCAGGCCCAGGATCTCCTCCGCCACCGGGGGAAGTTCGTCCCGCCCGATCTGAAGGATCAGGCGGACAGTGATGGGCAGGGCCTGCTGGGCCTGCTCCACCGCCCCGCAGACCCATTCCACCACATCGGCCAGGGGGAACCGCTGGGAGCGGGAGAGGGCAACCGGATTGAACCGGAGTTCCAGATAGCGGACGTTGTCGGCCGCCGCATCGGCGACCACCTCATACGCCAGCCGCTCCACGGCTTCCCGACTGCGGTAAAAGTGGCGCAGCAGGCGGAACTTGGCGAGGAACTGATGGTAACCCGTCTCGTCCTCCTGCACCTGGACATACCGGCGCAGGACCTCCGGGTCCAGCGCAGGGGGGCCCATCCCGTGCTCGGCCGCGATCTCCACCAGGGTCTGAACGCGCAGAGAGCCCTCCAGATGCCGGTGCAGGTCTATCTTCGGCATCCGATGGAGAAAACTTCGGAGTCCCGTATGCCGCGATGAAGACGCCATTGTCGTATACAGGATGGGTCCCGCGCTACAGGCCCAAACACTCTGTCACAGCCGCCACCGCCTCTTCGGCCAGAGAAAGCGCATCCTCGGCAGCCCGGGCCGTGTAGACCCGGGCCGGGATCCCGTCGGGCAGCCCATTGGGATAGCGGGTGGGGATGGAGCAGGTATCCAGAATGCCCCATCGGGCCGCCATTCCGGCGAATTCGGGGCGCCGGCCCGCTACCTCTTCTGCCAGTCGTCGCACCGAATGCCCCAGGACGATCTCCTCGCCCTGCGCGTACAGGAAGGCTTTCAGCGCCTTCTCCGCGCTCTGCTGGGCCAGAAAGCACGCCAGGTAAAAAGCGCCTTCTGCCTGCAGATGGCGCGCCCATCGCAGGTCCTCCCGCGCCTGCTCCAGCCAGCGGCGGCCTTCTTCTACAGCACAACCCCGTCTTTCAGAACGGCGCGCCTGAAAGGCGTTTCCTGAACCCGTTCCCACTCCTGCGGCGTGTAGGCCAGGATGTCGGCGTCCACCGGGAGGGAGATCGGCCGCCGGGAAAGTTCTGCCATCCGCTCCAGGGAACCCAGGTCCATGCTCTGCAGATCGGCCCGGCCGCGGGCATAGGAGCCGAAAAGGACGACGCGCTCTACCGTCGGGCCGGCCGCCAGCAGGGCGACCAGGCGATCCAGCGACTCCCGCAGGGCCTGCTGGTACGCCTCTCGCTCCCGGGCCAGCGTGCAGGCGTTCATCCCCCCATGCCCACCAGTTCCTGCAGCCTCTGTTCCGAGAGCGTTCGGACCTCCTCGTGGATGGACCGGCCGTGGCTGTCCATCGTCACAACCAGGGGGAGCCGCTCCACCCGGATGACCCAGAAGGCCTCCGGCACGCCGAACTCTTCTCTCTTATAGACGGTCAGGACCTCCTTCACGGTATCGGCGATGAGGGTTGCAGCGCCACCGACGGCGTGGAGATAGACCGCGCCGTGCTCCCGGCAGGCCTGCAGGGTTCGGGGGCCCATCCCGCCCTTCCCGATGACTCCCCGCAGGCCGAAGTGGGCGATGACGGCGGCCTGGTAGGGCTCTTCCCGGATGGAAGTGGTCGGCCCCGCAGCGACGAACTCCCAGCGCCCGTCCTCCCGCTGGCGGACGACGGGGCCGCAGTGGTAAATCGCGCTGCCTGCCAGAAGCCGCCGCAGTTCCTCGTAGAGAGCCCTCTCGCTCTCCGGAATGGCCCCGGATTTGATGAACGTCTCCACCATGTACTTGTGGGCCGCGTCCCGCCCGGTGACGATCACCCCGGAGAGGTAGACCGTATCCCCCACGTGGAGGGATCGGACCGCTTCCTCGGAGATGGGCACAGTCAGGTTGCAGACAGCCATTTTCCACCCCGCATCACGCCTCACGCTTCACGCTTCACGCCTCCCGCCTCCCGCCTCACCCATAACGGACTTCCCCATCCTGCACCGTCATCCGGGCTCGGCGGCAGGCCCAGCACATATAGGCGACGGTGACGAAAAAGGAAGCGGGAAGACGGTGGGCCACCCCGATTTTCACGCCCAGGACCGTGGTCCGGCCGCCGAACCCCATCGGCCCGACGCCCAGTTCATTGCATTCCCGAAGCAGCCGCTCCTCCAGCGCGGCCAGTTCGGGCACGGGGTTGGCATCGTCCAGTGGGCGCAGAAGTTGCATCTTTGCGTACGTGTAGCCGGTTCCCCGGTCACCGCCGATGCAGACGCCCAGGATGCCGGGGGCACACCCCTCCCCCTGGGCCCGGTGGACGGCGTCCAGCACCACCCGCCGGACCCCCTCCAGGTCCCGCCCGGCCTTCAGGGGGTCGTAGGGCAAACTATACTGGATGCTGACGTTCTCGCTCCCCCCGCCCTTCAGCAGCAGCGCGACCTCCAGGGGGGCATCGGGCGCGACTTCCTCAAAGTGGAAGACGGGGAACCCGATCCCCAGGTTGTTGCCGCTGTTGCGTCCGGTCAGGGAGTCCACCGCGTTGGGGCGCAGGTAGGCCCGGCGGGTGGCCTCGGCGACGGCCTCCTCCATCTTTGCCCGCAGTTCCCCCGCCCGCATCCCGGCCGGATAACGAACGTGGAAGATGGGGGTGCCGGTGTCCTGGCAGACGGGCCGGGAGCGTTCCCGTGCCAGTGTAACGTTCTCCAGAATGGCTGCGAGAGTGCTGGCCGCGGCGGAGCCGGGCTCCTCCCGCGCGTGGGCCTCCCGCAGGGCATTCTCCACATCCGCCGGCAGGTCCGTGGACGCCCGCCGGATCAATTCTACGAAGGCCTCAATCAGGTACTCCATCGTGGCTCCTCACTCCGATGAGGATTGAGAACGGAAAACGGCCGCCTCCAGCTGAAGAACCCGGAGTTCCAGTTTTCGCAGGTCCGTTACCGTTGCCCAGCGTTCCCGAGCGATCGCTTCGGACTCCACAAACCCTCGTTCGGCCAGCCGCTGCTCCAGCAGATCGATCCGCTCTCGCAAAGCGCGCACTTCGGTCTCCAGGGCCGTCACCCGTCGCTCCAGGGTCTCCATCCGGGCCTCCAGGCGCGCCACTCGCTGTTCCAGGGCAGCCAGCCGCTGTTCTATGGACCGCATCCACTGCTCTACAGACCGCATCCATTGCTCTACGGACCGCATCCACTGGCGCGTTTCATCGTGGTCCCGGGCCATCTGAGCGACGAAGGGCTCCAGCACCTCATAGACGGCTTCTTTGACCAGTTCCTTCCACTCACTGGCATCGTTCATCGCGGCTTCTTCTCTCGCGGCCATCCGGGCCCCTCTCATCAGCAGCAATGCCGCGCTCGGGCGGGGTCGCTAAGGACTTTAGTCGGAAATAGCGGCAGGGAAGCAAGAGGCGGTTAATCAAGAAACCCGCGCCTCATCTGCGCTCATCCGCGTCCCATTTCCGATGAAATCTTAATGAAGCGTCCCCAGCCAGCGGTCGTAGAGGGTGAGTTCCGGCGGGAGAAGGCCCTTCTCCATCAGGATACGCTCCAGGAGCGCGAGCCGCTGGCGGTAGCGGGCTATCTCCGCCGCAAGCGTCTGCACCCGTGCCTCCAGTTCCTGAAGCCGGGCCTCCATTTCCTGGAGCCGCCGCTCCTGTTCCCGGTACTTCTCCTCCAGCGCGCGCAGCCACAGTTCCAGAGAGACTTCGTCCATTGGGGTCCTCCCACGGATACAGGATTCGTTGAGCAGGACTTTATGCCTGGGCTTTGGGAGACGAACCCTGCTCCTCGCAAAATGGATTTTGCGCTACAAGGTGAATCGTGCGCCACACGGTGGAAATCGGCCCGTAGCGCAAGATTTATCTTGCCCGTAGCGCAAGGATTGATCTTGCCGCTTGAAACGCGCCGGGCCCTTCCCCCGCCCCGTGCCCGGCACATTCGCGCCCGGCAGAGCGCTACCGCGGCTTCGGGATCGCCAGGTCGGCCGGGCCCTGCTCGGAAAGTTTCAGGTTCGGGTTGGTCGCCTGGATCAGTTCATGGATGATCTGGGCATACTTGACCTTCTCACGGGCCTGCCAGGCCAGGAAATCGGGGCTGGTCCACGGGCGGTAGATGGCCCCCGCTCCGGCAGCCAGCGCCGGGCCCGGCTCAATCTTGAAGTAGCACGGTGCGCAGACCCGCGCCATCTCTGCCCCTTCGTAGAACCGGTTGAACCCGCCGAAAGAGTCGGAAAGGTAAATGTGCAGGTCCATCGGGATGTCAATCGCCTGCCGGATGGAGGCCAGTTGGGGCAAAGAGAGATCACCCAGCGGGTTAAAGGTGGACGCGCCCAGCATCTGGAGCACCTTGCCACCCGCCGCGGAGGCATGCCCGGCGAAGATGCTGACCTTGAAGACCACGTCCTCCGGAATATCGCCTGTCTTCTTCAACTGGTTCAGAACCCAGAGCAACCCCTCATCAATGCAGAGGAAGCCCCGGAAGCCGATGTCAATACACCGAAGAATCTCCGCGATGACGTAGGAGAGTTGGTCCGAGCCGCGATATCGCAGGCCGGAGAGGGCGCCCTCCGGCGTCGCCAGTTGCCGCCCCACATCCCAGCCAGAGCGGGGGCCGGGGGTAATGATGACCTCCAGTTTCGCCTCCGCGGCCATCTGGGCGAAATCCCGGAGTTCCGCGTCGTCCAGGAGAGTGGACCCCATCACGGTGGAGATCAGGCGGTGGATGGGGATCTTCCGTTTCTGCATCTCGTCAATCAGCGCCTCCAGAACCTGAGGCCGCTCCACCCCGGAGATCTCCATCCGGTAGTGGGCACCGTCCGGGAAACGTTTGGGGCTGTCGGGCAGATCGTACGCGTCCCGACCGGGGATGCCAACCTTTTCCAGCAGTTTCTGAACCTCTCGGAGACTGCGCATCGTGTCCCTCCATAACCGGGAGATTTCACCAATTTCGGTTCGCGGCCCCCCACCAATCGTAAGGATGAGCCGGAAGGGGGCCGGAGACCGTCACAGCCATTTCGTTCAGTTGCATCCAGGCAGAGAGGAACAGTTCCACCGGATAATAATGGGTCTGGCCGTCGTAGGCGTCTATCAGGTAGACCCCCTCCTCGTCATAGCCCACGGCGATGAAGGTATGTTCCCATTGGACGACGATGGAAACAGTGCCATCGGCGGCGACCCAGGAGCCGACCTCAGGCCGGAGCATCCGATACGTTGCCCAGACGATCACCGGACGTCCTGCCGCCAGTTCCTCCTTCAGAGCCTCCAGGCTCAACCAGGTGTGGGCCCGGGCATCCAGGCCATATCGGCGCAGGGCCAACGCGACGGGCCGACTATAGACACCGTAACCGCCAGGGGGCAGAGATCCCGGAGGATCGTCCACATCGCCGACAAAGCCCCGGTAGGGGTTATCGGCGGGAGGAAGCGTACGGAAAAAGTCGCCTTCGCCGACGGCAACACCCCAGAAAGCGGCCAGGTCCACCGCGGAGCGGGCCTCGCAACTGAGCGGGCGCTCCTGGCGATGGCCGACCACCCCTGGAACATACGCCGCTTGAGGGGGTTCGGGAGCGGCAAGAACGACCGCGGGCATCGCCACAGCCAGCATCAGCGCCAGCAGTAGGGGCAGATATCTCAGCCCGTTCGTCACCGGCCTCCAGCGCAAGCCTACCGATCCCATCAACGGCTCTCGTCTACAGCATCATCCGGACCCGTCGCCGAGCCGCAAACGGTCCGGCCAGTACCGCCCGGGGCAGTCGGTTTTCAGTCCCCGCAACGACGGCCCACCCTACCCTCCTCCTTTCAGACGGGCCAGTTCCGCCCGCAAGCGCTCCAGTTCCTCCTCCGCCCGACGGCGGGCCTCGGCCTCCTCGGCGGCCCGCTGCTCGGCCTGGCGGCGAGCCTCCTGAGCCTCCAGCGGCGTCAGCAATCGCTCCCCGGTCCGGGGGTCCACCAGCCGCAGGAGGTTTCCCTCCACCCGCAGTTCCAGCCCCAGCACCTGGCTGACCAGTGGCTCCCCCTCCACCGGCCGGTATCCCTCAGGGGTCAGGCGAAACATCATCAGGCGTGGCTGGAGATACTCGCCCAGGGGATCAAAAATGATGTATTCCTGGACGCCCAGCAACTCGTAGAGGCCCTTCTTGGTGCCCAGGTCCTCGTAGCGGGTCTTTTTGGACGTCAATTCAAAGACCACGTCCGGGCCCTTCCCCTCCTTCCAGACCTGGAAGATGCGGCGTTCGCCTTTAGGGACACCCTTCACCACGAAGACGTCCGGGGCCACGACCTGGGTGGGGTCACCCTCCACGTAGTAGACGAAGAGGTTGCCCGCCACGTAGACGTTGGGGTCGTCCCGGAAATAATCGGCCAGGGCCTCCCGCAGGTAGATGAGTTGATTGATGTGCGTGTCCGTCTCGGCCATGGGCTTCCCGTCCGATTCGGGGTAATAGACGGGGAGGGGAGGAAGGTAGACGACCTCTATACGGGGCTCTACAGTCACTTTCTCCTGAACCGCCACTTCCACCATTTCCCGTTAGCCCTCCGCTCCGGCTTCTCCGGCGACTTCCCTCTCCAGTTGCTGCACAATGGCCCGGGCCTCTTCCACCGCTTCGGGAGCGGCCTCGTACACTGCTATCCCGCGCAGGTCGGCCTCAACGATGGCCGGAGAGGCGGAGAGATACCCCACCACAGGGACGGGGCTCCGCTCAGCGATGAAAGCCCGGTCGGCCTCCGAACGGACCTTGTTGCCCACCACAAAGAGGCGCTTTAACCCGATGTCCCCAGCCAGTTCGCGAATGCGCGCAGCGACCTCCAGGCTCCGCTGGCCGGGCTCCACGACGATGAGCATCGCGTCCACCGCCTGGGCCGTCGCCCGGCCCAGGTGCTCCACCCCGGCCTCCATATCCAGAATCAGCACTTCGTCGCGATAGAGCAACAGGTGGGTCACCAGCGCCCGCAGCAGGGCGTTCTCTGGACATAGACAGCCCGATCCGCCCCTCTCCAGGGTGCCCAGTTTCAGGAGCCGCACGCCGTTGTGAACGACGCTGAAGCGCTCGGGAATATCGTCCACTCTGGGGTTGAGGCTGAAAAAGCCGCCGTAGGAGCCGGGCCTGGCTCCCGTTCGCTCGTAGATGAGGTCCTCCATCTCGGAGATGGGCGTCAGGTTCTCTGCGACCTCCCGCGGGAAACCCAGGGCTCCGGCCAGCCCTCCGGCGGGGTCGGCATCAATGGCAATAACAGAGCGTCCTTCGCGGGCGTAAATGTGGGCCAGCAGCGCGGACAGGGTCGTCTTCCCCACCCCACCCTTGCCCGTGACGGCGATTTTCTGAAGCATCTGGAGTCCTCCCGGTGGGTTCTGGAAGAGATTTTACCACAAGAGAGGCCGCCTGCCAACCCCGCCGCGCTCCCCAACCCCATCTGCCAGGCCCTGGCTCCGCCCTACCGGGCCACGAAGATGACAGCGACGGAGTCCTCATAGACCTGCCGCCAGTGGGGGGAAGCGCGCGCCGCCGCCACCAGCGCGGGCTGTTCCTGCGGGCTCAGCATCAACGTGCGAACCCCGTAGCGGGCCAGCCGCTCCTCCCACCCGCACCCGGCAGCGGAGATGTGCAGATAGTCCAGCCAGACCTCCACGGGATAGAGTTCTATCCGGGAGTCCACAAAGACGGGGTAGTCCGGCTGCGCAGCCCAGATCAGGTAACTGCCGAAGGGCATGGCGTGGAAAAGAGGGCCGGGCAGACGCTCCCGCAGGAGAAATTCCGTCGCCGCCACCGGGGTCTCGGAGGAGAGAAGACCGGCCTTGGCGGGTGGCAGAGGCAACCGCTCCTTGAACCAGGGGAGGGTCGTCAGCACGCCGATCCCCAGCAGGACGGCCAGGAGAGTAGCGAGGAAACCGCGCTGGTCGTCCGACACGGAGCGAAGCGGGGCGCTGAACAAAGCAGAGAGATGCGCGGCCCAGACCGGTGCCAGGGCCAGGCCGAACCAGACGGCCCCCCGTACCGTCCGCAGGCCCAGGGCGGCGAAGGCCAGAAAGAGGCCGAGTTCCAGCGGCGCGGGCCGACGGGGAGAGACCGCCAGCAGCGTGGCCGTCAGGAGCAGGCCGGTCAGGAAGAGTGCGCCGGTGAGGGTGGAGAACGTCGGCGGAGCCCACTCGGGAACCAGACTCTGGATGACGGGGTGGGCAGACATCCCGACCGAATACGCGAGGGCACCAGAGCCGCGCGGGTTGAGGAGCGTTG
>DAOUBO010000138.1:0-6209 GCA_034432695.1 Anaerolineae bacterium
CCCGTATCCGGCGAGAGCGGCCGAAGGTCCAGGAAGTGCTCCTTTTCGGCTCTTTCGCCCGCGGGGATTTCACACCTCGCAGCGATGTAGATGTGGCGGTCCTTCTGAGCGAGGATGGGGAGCCCTTCCTGAAGAGGACCGATGTCTTTCTGGAGTACTTTGCCGACCTGCCGCTGGACGTAAATCTGCTGGTCTATACGCGGGATGAGGTGGAGCGGATGCTGGCGGATGGGAACCGGCTGGCCAGGGCGATTGCGGAAGGTGTGCCGCTGGGGCGGGAGGAAGCGCAATGAGCGAACGGAAGGGACTGGGGTGGCGGGAAGGGGCGTTTCTGGCGGAGGCGGCCGCGCAGATTGGCTGCCTGACAGTGGTGGTCATCCTGCTGGCGCTGGGCGCAGGCCTCTGGCTGGATAACCGCCTGGGGACCAGGCCCTGGTTCACCCTGGGGCTGGTTCTGGCGAGCATCCCGGTCAGCCTGTATATGGTGGTCCGGCTGGCCCTCTCCGCCGCCCGGCGCGCGTATCCGCCCGGTGGAGAGCAGAAGGGCGGAGGGGCGGAGGAGCAGGGGAGCGAAGAATAATCTGCGAGAATCGGCGTTCATCCGCGTCCGCTTATCTTTCCGGAGGTGAGGATGAAGCGCATCGTCACGGTTGTCGTCGTGCTGGTCCTGATCGGCCTGTGCGCCTTCTCGTGTGTCATCGGCCCGCTGGGGCAGAAGTGGGTGGTGCAACCGCACATCCAGATGGCGGCGGAGACCTTTCCGGTGGGGCCGGTGCGCGTGCCCAACACGCTGATGGGCCTGCTCATCGCCGACCTGGTGCTCATCGGCCTCTTTCTGGCCGGGACCCGGCACATCCGCGCAGGGCGGCCAGAGGCGATGGTGCCGCGGGGGCTTCAGAATCTGGTGGAGGCCATCTACGAGTTCCTCGCCAACTTCCTGCGTGGCATCCTGGGCGAGCGGGCGGAGAAGATGCTCCCGCTGCTGATCACCTTCTTCCTGTTCATCCTGGTCGCCAACTGGATTGAACTCTTCCCCGGCTTTGACACCGTCGGCCTGATAGAGCACGTCCACGAAGGGATGGAGGGGCACGCGGTCCGGCAGGTGGGGCCGTTCCTCTTCCTGACCCATGAGCCGGGGGAGTACACGCTGGTCCCCTTCCTGCGGGCGGCCAACACGGACCTGAACGTCCCGCTGGCGCTGGCGCTGATCTCGGTCTTTATGACTCAGGTCTACGGTGTCCAGGCGCTGGGATGGGGGTACTTCTCCCGCTTCATCAACCTCAAGGCCCTCACCAGCGGCGGGCTGATGGGGGTGATGAACTTCCTGGTGGGCCTGCTGGAGACGCTGAGCGAGTTCACCAAGATCATCTCCTTTGGCTTCCGGTTGTTCGGCAACATCTTCGCCGGGATGGTCCTGCTGCTGGTCATCTCGTCGCTGGTGCCCTTTGTGGCGCCGGTGGTCTTCTACATCCTGGAGTTGTTCGTGGGCGCGGTCCAGGCCCTGGTCTTTATGATGCTGACGGCGGCCTTTACGGCCGTGGCGACCGCGGGCCACGGGGAGCACCACTGACGGAATACGCAGTACGTGAAGCGTGAAACGTGAAGGAGGAGACGTATGGAAATCAGCAAGGACGTCATCAAGTTGCTGGCGGCGGGGCTGGCCATTGGCCTGGGGGCCATCGGGCCGGGGATCGGCATCGGGCTGGTCGGTCTGGGCGGGGCCCAGGCGACGGGGCGGAACCCCGATGCGTCGGGCACCATCCTCACCAATATGATTCTGGCCATCGCCTTCGCCGAGGCCGTCGCCATCTACGCCCTGGTGGTCGCGCTGATCCTGATTTTCGTGGCATAAGGAGGCCAGCATGGAAGGTCTGGGAATCAATCCCTGGATGCTGCTGGCCCAGATCGTCTCGTTTCTCCTGCTGCTCTTCATCCTGAACGCCGTCGGCTATAAGCCCATCCAGCGCATCCTGCGGGAACGGCAGGAGCGGATCCAGAAGGGGCTGGAGGACGCGCGCGCGGCCGAGGAAGCCCGGGCCCGCGTGGAGGCGGAGCGGGAGGGGATCCTGGCTCAGGCCCGCGCGGAGGCGGAGGGGCTGGTTGCGGAGGCCCGACGGCGGGCCCAGGAGGAGCGGGAGAAACTCCTGGCGCAGGCGCGGGAGGAGGCGGAGCGCCTCCGTGCGACGGCCCGACAGGAGGCGGAGGCGGAGCGGGCGCAACTCCTGGGCCAGATGCGGGAGCAGATCGTCGCGCTGGCGATGGCGGCGGCCCACAAACTGGTGGGGGAGGCGCTGGACGAGCAGCGGCAGCGCGCGCTGGTGGCGGAGTTCTTCAGCGGCGTGCGCGCGGGCCGGGTGGAGATTCTGCCCGAGGAGATGGGGCCCGCCGAGGGGCCGGTGGTGGTGACCAGCGCGGTTCCGCTGACGGAGGCCGAGGCTGCCGTCGTCCGGCGGGAACTGGCCGCGCGGCTGGGCCGGGAGCCCGAGGTGGCCTTCCGGGTGGACCCGGCGGTGCTGGGCGGGCTGGTGGTCCGCATCGGCGACCGGGTGGTGGACGCCAGTTTTGCCGGACAACTGGAGCAGATGCGCCGCGCGCTGATGGCGGAGTAGGCCACAACGGGGGCTGGGGCGGGCAAGAAAGGCGTCCGCCCCAGCCCCGCGCGTTAAAAAATCGTTAGACCTCCTGTTTGTCCCCCTTTCTTCTCCTTGACAACTCCCCCCAACAAGGTTATCATGCCAACCTGCTGCTTCCACCAAACTGTCTATAACGGAGGTGAAGGATGCGACGACCCTGGGTACCGTTGTTGACCCTTTCGCTTCTGCTTTCCCTCCTTGCTGTTGGGCCGGTCCGGGCCCAGCAGGGCTCCGGACTTACCCTCTTCACCGACTATCCGGCCCGGTCGGTGGAGCGCGGCGTAACGGTGACCTTCAACCTGACCCTTCGTCTCGCGGAGGGACTCCCTGCCCAGACCGTCTACCTGGAGGTTCAGGGGCTTCCGGAAGGCTGGAAGGCTTCCTTCCGGGGCGGCGGCGATGTGGTGCGTGCCGTGCGGGTCCAGTCGGATAAGGACGCTTCGGTCAGCCTGCGGGTGGAGGTCCCCGAGGATGCGACCGGTGGGGATTACCGCTGGACCGTCGTGGCCCGCGGGCAGGCCGTCTCTGCGGAACTGCCGCTGGAACTGACCATCGCGGAGAAACTGCCCCCTCGCCTGAGCGCGACGGTGGACCTGCCCACCCTGCGGGGCACGGCAACGACCACGTTCCGCTATGACCTGAACCTGAAGAACGAGGGGGACGAGGAGACCACGGTCAACCTGATCGCGGAGGCGCCCGAGGGGTTCGTGGTCACTTTCAAGTACATCGGACAGGAAGTTTCGTCTCTCCCGCTGAACGCCGGGGAGTCCAAACGGATCAGCGTGGAGGCCCGGGCCTATTCCCAGATTCCCGCGGGCTCCTACCCCATCACCGTGCGGGCTCAGGGCGGCGAGAGCGCCGCGGAGGTTTCGCTGATCGCCGAGGTGACGGGCCAGCCGGACCTGAACATCCGCACGCCCGACGAGCGGCTCTCCACCCAGGTTTACACCGGTCGGGAGACGCCGGTGAAACTCCTGGTGCAGAACACGGGGTCCGCACCGGCCTACAACGTGGAACTCTCCGCCAGCACGCCCTCCGGCTGGAACGTCCGGTTTGAGCCGGACCGGATCCCGGAGATTCCCGCGGGCCAGCAGGTGGAAGTCACGATGCACATCAAGCCCGCCGACAAGGCCGTCGCAGGAGACTATATGATCACCGTTCGGGCCCGGCCTCGGGAGGGCGGCTATGAGTCTACGGACTTCCGCATCACGGTGTTGACCTCCACCCTCTGGGGCGTGGTGGGGATCCTGCTCATCGCCGTCGCCGTCGGCGTGGTGGCCTGGGCTGTGATGCGCTTCGGGCGTCGGTAGCCCCGAGATTTTCGGGGTGCAGCGGGCGGCTCCGCCGCCTGCTGCACCTCCAACCCCCCGCGGGCAGAAGGGCGTGGCCGGAATTCCCCTCGCCCACGGGGGTACCCCTTACCCAGGGAGGTGAGGGTATGACGGAATGGGTTGTGGAAACCCGGGATTTGACCAAGCGGTATGGCGATGTGGTCGCGGTGGACCGGCTGAACCTGCGGGTGGCCCCCGGCGAGGTCTTCGGCATGCTGGGGCCAAATGGGTCCGGAAAGACCACGACCATCCTGATGCTTCTGGGCCTGACGGAGCCGACCGGGGGCGTCGTCCGGGTGATGGGGCTGGACCCGGCCCGGCGGCCTCTCAGCGTCAAAGCGCGCGTCGGCTACATTCCCGACCAGGTGGGCTTCTACGACGACCTGACGGCCCGGGAGAACCTCATCTACATCGCCAAACTGAACGGCATTCCCCGTGCCGATGCCTACCGCCGGATAGACGAAGCCCTGGAGCGGATGGGGCTGGCGGAGGTGGCAGACCGGCCGGTGGCGACTTACTCACGGGGGATGCGCCAGCGGCTGGGCGTCGCGGAGGTGCTCCTCAAGCGCCCCGCGCTCATCATCATGGACGAGCCAACGCTGGGGCTGGACCCGGAGGCCGCGCGGGACTTTCTGGGCATCATCCGGGACCTGAAGTCCCAGGGGATCACGGTCCTGGTCGCTTCCCACCTGCTCCATCAGGTCCAGGCTGTCTGTGACCGGGTTGGGCTTTTCCACCGGGGGCGGATGGTTCTGGAGGGGACGGTGGAGGAACTGGCCCGGAAGGTGCTGGGCGGCGGCTACCGGGTCTATGTGGAGGCCGCGGGGACGCCGTCTTCCATCCTGGAGGCGCTCCGGCGTGTCCCGGACGTGACGAAGGTAGAACCCACGGAGCCGGAGCACTACATGGTGGAAGGACGCCGGGATCTGCGCGGGGAGGTCGCGCGGGCCGTCGTGGAGGCCGGCGGCTATCTCCGCTCCCTCCACCTGGAGGAGCCCAGTCTGGACGACGTCTACGCCCGCTATTTCCAGGAGGTGGAACATGGCGGCGGAAGTTGAGGTCCGACGCATCCGGGAAGGGTCGCCGTGGACCGGACTCTGGGCCGTCGTTGCCAAGGAGATGGCGGACTACCTCACCGGAGTCCGGATGCAGATTCTGGAAGCGCTCATCGTGCTGACGGCGGCGGGCACCGTCTTCGCGGCCGCGGAGAACCTGCGCAACACTGTGGGGCAGGACCGGTTCCTGTTCCTGCGGCTTTTCACGGTCCAGTACGACCCGCTGCCCGCCTTCGTCGGTTTTCTGGCCTTCCTGGTCCCTCTGATCGCCATCGCGCTGACCTTTGACACGGTCAACGGCGAGTTCAACCGGCGGACGATGTCCCGCGTCCTGGCCCAGCCCATCTACCGGGACGCGCTGCTGTTTGGGAAGTTCCTCGCTGGCCTGTTCACCCTGGCCCTGGTCCTGACGGCGATATGGCTTCTGGTTTTCGGGCTGGGCCTGGTGCGGCTGGGCGTGCCGCCGGGCGGGGAAGAGGTGGCTCGCAGCCTCTGGTTCCTGCTGGCGACGGTCTTCTACGGCGGCGTCTGGATGGCGCTGGCCCTTCTTTTCTCCGTCCGGTTCCGGCAGCCGGCAACGGCAGCGCTGAGCGCGATCGCCGTCTGGCTCTTCTTCGCCGTCTTCTGGAGCATGATCGCCAACTTGCTGGCCCAGGTGCTATTTCCGATGCGGTACGGGCTGGTTCAGGAGGTCCTGGCCCAGAGCCAGGCTGCGCTGACGCTGGCCCGGTTCTCGCCCATCACGCTGTACACCGAGATCGCGCTGGCGCTGCTGACGCCTTCGGTACGGGCGTTTGGCCTGCTGCTCCCGATGCAACTGGAGGGGTGGATTCTGGGATCGCCGCTTCCTTTGCGTCAAAGCCTGCTGCTGATCTGGCCCCAACTGACCGGGCTGGTCGCGATCACGGTCCTGCTCTTCGCGGTCAGTTACATCTCTTTCCAGCGGCAGGAGATCCGGGCGTAGGCGGACCGGGGGCGGCACTGCCGCCCCCGAATTCTTATGGCTTAACAAAATTGCAGTTACTGGCCGGTAAGGCGGATTGCCAATCCGGCTGTAGGTCGGATTGCCAATCCGACTGTAAGTCGGATTGCCAATCCGGCTGTAGATCGGATTGCCAATCCGGCTGTAGGTCGGATTGCCAATCCGGCTGTAGGTCGGATTGCCAATCCGACTGTAAGTCGGATTGCCT
>DAOUBO010000139.1:0-2115 GCA_034432695.1 Anaerolineae bacterium
CCCGCCCCTCCATCAATGCCGGCTTATCTCACCGTGGCTACCCGGAAGGGACAGGGCCCTGCTACTCCACCCCGCAGGCCGGGAACTCGCAGAGGCGGGAGTCCACGACCTGAACCCCCTCCAGGCTCTTCAGAGCCCCCACCAGCGCCTCCTCCGAGACCTCGCTGACCCGAAGGATCAGCATGCTGGTGGTCGGGTCGTCGCCCAGGGCCGTGCCCAGGGAGATGATGTTGCCGCCGATCTCGGCGATCCGGGCCGTGACCCGGGCCAGGATGCCCTTCCGCTCCGGCACCAGCAGCGTGACCCGAATCCCCTTCTGGCGGGCCCCGAAGAGTTCCAGCAGGATCTTGAAGATGTCCGTCTCGGTGATGATGCCCACCAGCCGGCCATCCCGCATCACCGGCAGCCCGCCGATCTTGTGGTCGGCCATAATCCGGGCCGCCTCCTCTATCGGCGTGTCCTCCGTGACCGTGATGACGTCGCGAGTCATAATGTCCCGCATCTTGATTTTGGAGAGCAGGTAGGGGATCTCGTAGATGCTCAGCGTGGTGGCCGGGGAGGGAGAGGCCCGCAGCAGGTCCAGTTCGGTCACGATCCCTACCAGGTGCCCCTGCTTATCCAGGACCGGGAGACGCCGGATGCGGTTCTGGCGCATCAACTCCAGCGCTTCCGGCAGGCTGGTTTCCTCCGTAACCGTGATGGGCCGTTTGGTCATCCGTTCTCCGACTAACATGGTGTGCCTCCTGATGGGAAGATCTCCGATGAAGACGGTCCCGATAGACCTCTGAATTCAGTATACCCGATTTGCCCAATTCCGCAACTGCGACGCCGCTTCTTCGCTCCCCCTTCCCAAAATTACCGTTCGGTGTTATATTTCCCCTGCAATCCGTTATCCGAGGTGAAGCGTATGAAGCGCAGTACGATCTGGGTAACTGCCTTTCTCGTGCTCCTGTTGCTGCTCTGCAGCGCCGGAGCCTCGTTCCTGGCCGGTTTTTATACCTCCACCCTGGCCTCTCAGGGAAGGCTGCCGATCGCCCTCCCTTTCGCGCGGCCCACCCCTTCCGTCTCCCCCCAGGGGACAGGAGAAACCGACTTCGGCCTTTTCCGCGAGGTCTGGAACATCATCCGGCAGGACTACTACGGCGAGATTCCGGATGACCAGACGATCCTCTACGGGGCCATCCGGGGGAGCCTCCAGACGCTGGGGGACGAGTATACCTCCTTCATTGAGCCTCAGATCGCGAAGATCCTGGCCGAAGACGCCTCCGGGGAATTTGAGGGCATCGGCGCGTACGTTCGGATGCGCGAGGACGGGAAACTGGAACTGGCCGGAATTATTCCGGGCACCCCCGCGGAGAAGGCCGGCCTGCGGGCGGGCGACCGGGTCCTGGCGGTGGACGGGCAGTCCATCGTCGGCTACAGCCTCTACGAGGCCATCGCGCTCATCCGCGGCCCCGCTGGAACTCAGGTCACCCTGCTCATTGAACGACCGGGGGAAGCCCAGCCCTTTGAGGTCACCGTCACCCGCGCGCGGATTGAGATCCCGCTGGTAGAAGCGCGCATGTTGGACGAGAAGATCGCCTACATCCGCCTCAGCGAGTTCAGCGCCAACGCGACCCGGCAAATGCGGGATGCGCTGGATGAGATGTTGCGCGAGAACCCGCGCGGGCTCATCCTGGACCTGCGGGATAACCCCGGGGGATGGCTGGACCAGGCCCTGGAGGTGGCCGACCTGTTCCTGGACCGGGGCGTGGTGATGATTGAGCGAACCACGGAGGGAGAGCGGACGTTCCGCAGCCGGAGCGGCGACATCGCGGAGTCCATCCCCCTGGTCGTCCTGGTGAACGGTGGGTCGGCATCGGCGTCGGAGATCGTCGCTGGGGCCATCCAGGACCGGGGCCGCGGCATCCTGATCGGCGAGCGGACCCTCGGTAAAGGCTCCGTCCAGCGCCCCTACCGGCTCTCCGACGGCTCCGAACTCCGGGTGACCATCGCCCGGTGGTACACGCCCAACGACCGGGCCATCCACGGGGAGGGCTTGAAGCCCGATATTGAAGTCCCATGGCCTGAGGATATCCCGGAGGGCCAGGACCCGCAACTGGAGCGGGCGGTGGA
>DAOUBO010000140.1:0-2320 GCA_034432695.1 Anaerolineae bacterium
GCTGGAGTTGTTAGCGAGACCTTCGCCATAGAGGGGACGGTCATCTACACCCCCGGCACCTACAACGCTCTGGAATGGGGCATCCAGGACAAGAGTGGCGGCATCGCCGTGTTCTACTCTCCGGCCCCCGCCGCCCCGCCTCTACGGCGGCCGGTACGAGGACGACCCCTACAACCGCGTCCCCTTCCCGTGGGACGACACCCCCGGCGACTATTCGGCCCGCCCCGGCATCCGGGAGCACTATCGCCTCCTGGGCCAGGCCCGCGCCGCCCACCCGGCCCTGCGCGTTGGCTCCTTTGACACGCTCCTTGCCGACGACGCCTCGCGCGTCTACGTCTACGGGCGCCGCTGGATCTCGGGCACGGCCGCGGACGCCGCGGTGGTGGTCCTGAACCGGGACGCCGCAACCCACACCGTCGTCGTGGACGTGGCGGGCTACCTGGGCGCGGGGGCCGTCCTCACCGACGTCCTCTCCGGCGGCGCCCTCTACACCGTCTCGGCCGACGGCCGCATCACCCTCCCGAACCTGGCCCCGATGAGCGGCGCGCTCCTGGTCTACGCCGACGGCGACATCCTCCCGCCCGCCCCGCCGGTCCTCACCGCGACCGAGGGCGCCGGCCAGGTCGTCCTGACCTGGTCGCCGGTGGCGGACGCCGTCGCCTACACCGTCTACCGCTCCCTCCTCTCCGGCGGCGGGTACGCCCCCCTCGCGACCGTCTCCACCGCCGCCTACACCGACACCGCCGTGGTCAACGGGACGACCTACTACTACGTCGTCACCGCCCTGGACGGGGCGGGCAACGAGAGCCGTCCCTCCGGCGAGGCGGCCGCGATGCCCCACCACCGGATCGGCTGGGCCAACCTCCAGTGGCCGCCCCAGATGACCCACACCATCGGCCTGACCCCCACCGACCCCTTCTACGGCCAGGTCTGGATAGACGGCGTGACGAATCAACTGGGCGCGACGCCGGGCCTCCTGGCCCAGGTGGGCTTCGGCCCCACCGACACCCCGCCCGTCTCCTGGACCGGGTGGACGGACGCCGTCTTCAACACCGACGTCGGCAACAACGACGAGTTTGGGGCGCACCTGGTGCCGGAGTACACCGGGACCTTCCACGTCGTCTACCGGTACTCCACCACCGGCGGGCGGGATTGGGTCTACGCGGATCGGAGCGGCCCCCTCAGCCCGACGGGCGTCGTCTCTCCGGCCGTCCTGTACGTCCTCCCGTCGGCGGACACGACGCCGCCCCCGGTGCCCCAGAACCTGCGGGTGACCCGCTGGGGCGCCGACCACATCGCCCTGGCCTGGGACCCCGTCGCCGCGGCCGATCTCTACGCCTACGACCTCCACCGCGCCGGCCCGTGCGAGGGGTCCCTGCCGCCCGGCGCGGTCCTGGCCCGCGTCCTCTCCCCGACGACCGTCTACACCGACACCGCGGTCCAGACCGGCTGTCTCTACACCTACACCGTCCGGGCGCTGGACACCTCCTTCAACCGCTCCGGGTTCTCCAGCGAGGCGGGTGCCTGGGCCGTCGCCCGCTGGGTGACCGTCACCTTCGTCGTGACGGTTCCGGCCTTCACCCCGCCGGAGGACGTCATCTACATCGCCGGGGACCGGGCGGACGTCTTCGGCGCGTCCTGGAACCCCTCCGCCCGGCCGCTGACGCGGGTCGGGGAGAACCGCTGGACGGTCACGCTGCGGATGCCGGAGGAGGAGCGGCGGGAGTACAAGTACACCCGCGGGAGTTGGGACCGGGTGGAGAAGTGGGGGGCCATCGTGGGCTTTGTCAACCGCGTCGTCACCCCCACCTGGGGCGCCGACGGGACGATGACGGTGGAGGACGTCGTCCACAACTGGCGGGACCCGCTGGTGGTGGCGGTCTCCCCGCCCCCCGGTGCGACGGCCTTCAACCCCGCTGGCCCCATCACCGCGACCTTCAGCCGGGCCTTGGCCCCGACGACGGTGACCACGCAGACGGTGCGGGTGAACGACGGCGCGGTGACGGGGACCGTCGCCTGGGTGAGCCCCACCGTCTACTTCACCCCGGCGGTCCCGCTGAACCCCTACGGCCTCTACCGGGTCCGGCTGACGACGGGCCTGAAGGACGCGGAGGGCTCCGTATCGCTTCAGCGGGAGTACGTCTGGGAGTTCGGCTGGCGGCAGGTCTACCTGCCGGTGGTGCTGCGAAACCGATGATCGGACGTGCCGGATATGCCAGGCGCTGTAACTGCCTGCCTCCCCCCCTCGGCGGGCCCATTTTGACCCCCTCCCCCCTGCCCCCTTCTCGGGGGTAGGTCGGATTGGCAATCCGACCTACCT
>DAOUBO010000141.1:0-6022 GCA_034432695.1 Anaerolineae bacterium
TGCCGGGGGGGGGGTGCCCCCCGCCTGCGGCTGGTGCCGCCGCCGTGGGCCTCTATCATCGTCCCGTCCGGCTCTTTGTCAAACATCATACCCAGTTCTTCCAGCCACTGGATGACGAAGGGCGCGTCCATCACCAGCGCTTCCACCAGTTCGGGAACGTTGGTGAAGTGCCCACCGCCGATGACGTCCAGGTAGTGGATGGCCGGGCTGTCGTTGGGACGGTCGGCGGCCTGGATGCCTCCCTGGGCCATCATGGTGTTAGCGTCGCCGAAGCGGAGTTTGGTCACCAGAATGACCTTCGCGCCGTTCTCCTGGGCCAGGAGCGCCGCCGACGCGCCCGCGCCACCGCCGCCGATGACCAGGACGTCGGTCTCGGCGATGGGGTCGGAGAGGTCAAAGTCGGGGCCGATGTGGGGCCGGCCCTCCACGATGTCCGCCAGTTCCAGCGGCATCTTCTGGCCCTTGCTGACGCCGACACGAATGGCGCGGAAGGTCTCGTCCTTGTAGTCGGGGTGGTAGGCCTTCAGAATCGCCTCCCGCTCCTCCAGCGTCATCGTCGGGAAGGTCTCCTTCAGACGCCGGGGCCGGGTCGCCTCCACCAGTCGGATAGACTCCTGCATTTCCGGCGGATAACCGCTCATAGGGCCTCCACAGAAAGGGGTTGTGTGAAACGGGATTTCAGCCCTGGAAACGGAACTGCCCATCAGCCTCTGTCCGCTACCGTCCAGGCCAGGGATACTCCCACGCGCTCGCCCGTCGCCTCGTTGATCACCAGCAGTTCTCCCGTCTCTTCCAACCGCAACTGCTCGTTGGCGTTCAACAGTTCAATGCCGTAGACGGTCCCATCCGGTGCGATGTCCACCACCAGTTCGTCGCTTAACCGGATAGACTCCACCTCAGCGCGCTGCGGCCGAAAGCGAATATAGGCGATGTTGTAACGCGGATCGTATGTGAACCTCATCGGACCCTCCGCATCAATCAAAGTAACGCGCGATGACGGTAATCACCAGCCAGGCATCGTTCTCCCAAACCGCATAGACTTCCACCTGCTTGATCCGGTAATACCGGCCGCGCCATTCCCGCTCAAACTGAAAATTGCGGCGGAAACCCGTGCGGCCAAATTTGGCTGGAAACTGCTCACCTTTTCCCACAGTGGCCCGCGCTTCCTCTTCGGTAACACCTCGCTCTACCATTCGCTCCACAGCGTGAGGATGAAAGCGGCTCTCCATTTGCCGCCATCCTGTGAACTTTCCAGGATCAGATCAACAGGTCTCTTTCAGACGCCGGGGCCGGGTCGCCTCCACCAGTCGGATAGACTCCTGCATTTCCGGCGGATAACCGCTCATAGGGCCTCCTGAATCTACCGGATAAGCGGTTCGGGCATTTCCTCCTGTTGCAATTTCTCCTGCACCCAAAGGTTCAGGAGAGTTTCTGGAGAAACGCCACGCCGTTGGGCCACAGCGCGGATACGGGCCGCAAGAACCGCATCCAGCGGATAATACGTTATCTCTGAACGGATGTCCACCTCAAACTCAGCGGGTTGGGTCTGCTGCCAGTAATCCGCCAGGTCGTGAATATCCCAAAATTCGCCGATTTCCCGATAAGATTGGGCCCTTGAAATGGTGCTTCTACCTCTGCTCATACAACCTCCGTTCAGCCAGCGTCATATCCCTTGCAGATAGAATCAATGCCTGCCCATTCTTTTTGTAGACAAAGAAAACCGCCAGGTATCTACCACCCTCCGTTTGACCGAAAGCAACATAAACATTTTCGCCACGCCGGTGACCTTTCTCAACAAACCGAAACCACGGATGACGAGTGAAAACCTCCCTCACTTCCTGTTGGGAAACGTTATGTTTCTTCTGTATCTTCTCTACGATGTCCGCCAGCCAGATCAGGCCCCTGATGTTCAACGATGCTCCTCCGATTAATCTCCCGGCTCTATGTCCCGCGCTTTGTAGCGGGCCTTCAGTTCGTCCACGCTCATGTTCTTCAGCGCCTGGATTTCGGCGTCAAACTTCCCGCTCCGGATCTCCTCCAGCCGCTCCTCCAGATGTTTGGAGCGCGGGGCCAGGTAGCGGCCGTAGAGGCGGCGGGCCAGAATGGCGATGTTGTACTGGGCCTCCTCCGCCGGGCAGCGGGCCGCGCAGAGGCCGCACATGATGCAGTCAAAGGAAAGGTCGGCCATCCGGGCGATGTCGCCGCGCATCCCGGCGGCCATGTAGGCCCGGACGTCTATCTGCTGCGGGCAGGCCTTGGTGCACGTTCCGCAGCCCAGGCAGCGCAGCAGTTCCGGGTAGAGGCTGAACAGCGTCGTCGGGGTCGGCTCCAGTTTCGTGATGTCGTAGGTCGCCCGGCGGGCAGGGAAGAAGGGCAACTGGGCCAGGTACATGTTCGGCTGGACCACCGTCTGGCAGGCCAGGCCGAAGTAGAGTTTGGGGTCGCCCTGGATGCGGTAGACGGTGGCACAGGCGCCGCAGAACCCGCCACGACAGCCAACGCCGCGCACCAGTCTGTACCCCGCGTACTCCATGGCCTTCATAATGGTCAGCCCGGCGGGGACCATATACTGCTTGCCCATGATGAAGACAGGAACCAGATTCTCCCGCTCTTCGGCCATATGGACCCTCCTGTTCACGTTTTACGTTTCACGTTGCCGATAAAACGTGAAGCGTGAAACGTGAAGCGTGAAGCGTGAAACGTGAAACGTGAAGCGTGAAGCGTGAAGCGTGAAACGTGATCAGCGCTCCTCTCCCACCCCCGACCACTCGTCCTCGCGGAAGGTAATCAGCGGGAGGGGCTCCTCCACACTGCGGCCGGGGACGTAGTCAAAGAGGGCCTGGAGTTGCTGGCCGACGGCCCGGAAGACCCGGCCCACCGGCAGATCGGCGGGACACGCGTCGGTGCAGAGGCCACAGCCAATGCAGGAGAGCACCATGTGGTTGAGCCGGGTCAGGTGGAAGAGCATGGTGTCCGCCGGAAGCCGGTACGCACCCTTCCGCCGCGCCCAGCCCATATACTGCATCGGCTCGTGCTCCATCACCGGGCTCTTGAAGAGGCAGGTCTTGCAGTAGCAGATCGGGCAGGCCGTCATGCAGTTGTGGCAGCGGACGCAGGCCGCGAAGACGCCCTCCACGCCCTCCTTCTCCAGCCGGCCGCGCATCTCGGCGAAGACGGCGTCGCGGGCCTGGATGCGGTTTCGGGTGATCTTATCCACCACCTCGGCCCGGCGGCCGTCCTCCGGCGCGGCCTCCAGGCCCAGCCGCCCGGCCAGGTCGTCGGAGAGGACGAGGGGGATGCCCTCTGCGAGGTCGGCGCCGAAGAGTTCTATCCGGACGTCGCCGGCCACGGCCGCGAAGTTCTCGCACATCTGGCAGGCGTCCCGGAACGCGTAGCCGGGCTGGGGGGCCAGGTCGCCCGTCTGCATCCCGGAAAGCAGGGCCGACCGGTCCACGCCGCCGTCCGCGCGCATCTTCTGGTAGTCGGGGACGGTGTAGGTGCCGGGGCAATCCACCACCACCGTCACCAGGTCCTCCAGGCTGGCCTGCTGGAGTTTGACCAGTTCTATCAGCGCGCGGTACTCGCATGGGCGCAGGACGGCCGCCACCCGCCCGCGCGGCTCCCGAACCGTCACCGGCCCGACGACCCGCGCGGCGTTCAGGCCCAGCACCGGCGCCAGCGGGTCCGCCGCGTCCAGCAGGGCCGGGTCCGCCACCAGCGCCGGCGTGACCGCGCCGGACGGCGTCTCCATCGGCACCAGAACGGCCTCCACCGTCTCCGTCTCCAGCAACCGCCTGAGAAAGCCCCTCAGGGCCGCCAAAGTGTCCTGATTTTCAACGGGGACTCTTGCTTTCATTGCCTCTCCTTACGAATGGGAGATTCTCTGCGCAGCCGACGATACTCCTCCAGGAGTGTAGAATCGTCCAGAGCCTGCTCAAATTGCCGCAGCCAGTGCTCCACGTACTCATCGTCCAGCGCATCTCCCTGCCGGTGCACGATGCTGGCCGCGTCCTCGTGGTCTCTGGAACGGGTAGAAATCAGTTTGTAGACCAGCAGGTCCTCCGCGCTGCAAACATAGATAACCTGACCGGGCGCGATCTCTACGGGACGGGCACGCCGGACGACCTCCCGATCAAAGTCCGTATCCGCCAGCAGCAGGTCCAGCCGCACTCCGGCCCTGTCCTGGACGAAGAGGAATCCCATCCTCCGCAACGCCTCCAGAGGATTGTCGGCCAGAAGGATGTACTCATCGGCCAGCGCAGAAAGCAGCCGATGCGCCTCCTCCCGACCCAGCAGGATGCGCACGTCCACATCCCGGGTAGCGCGGGGCTCGCCCCAGACGCTCAGAGCGATCCCACCCACCACGGCGGAAGGGATTCCCGCACTCCGAAGCCGTTCCTGAAAGGCCCAGAGGGCCTCAATCAGATTCTCCACGCCGCTCCCTGAGTCCCTGCTCCCGGCGCCACTGGTCCAGCCGCTCCAGCCGCCGCTGGAGTTCGGCCAGATAAGCCATCCGCTGCGGGCGGAAGAGGGCCTCCGTCGCCCGGAACTGCGGCTCCAGGGCCCGCTGCAGGGCCAGATACTGCTGCAGGCTCTCCTGCACCGTCATCCGGCGCAACAGCCGGATCCGTTCTGCCTCCAGCGCTTCCCAGTTGACCATCGCGGATCGCGTATCGCGTATCGCGTATCGCTTATCGCGTATCGCTTATCGCTTATCGCAAATCGCCTCTGCTTCCTGCCTCCTGCTTCCTGCCTCCTGCTCCCTGCCTCCTGCTTCCTGCCTCCTGCTTCCTGCCTCCTGCTCCCTGCCCCCTGCTCCCTGCCTCCTGCTTCCTGCCCCCTGCTTCCTGCCCCCTGCCCCCTGCTCCCTGCCTCCTGCTCCCTGCCTCCTGCTTCCTGCCTCCTGCCCCCTGCCCCTTGCTCCCAATCACCCCTGGCTCAGGGCGTTGACGATCTCCTCCATCCGCATCGCGCGGGAGCCCTTGACCAGGATGACGTCGCCGGGCTGGACCAGGCCCTCCAGCAGCCGGATGGCGGCCGGGTTGTCGTCCAGGATGTGGACCCGGTCGGCGGGCATGCCCCAGCGGAGGGCCGTCTCGCCGATGATGCGCCCCCGCGGCCCGACGGTGATGAGGATATCCGCCACCTCCATCGCCCGCAGGCCCACCTTCTCGTGCCCCTCCCGCTCGTAGTCGCCCAGTTCCAGCATGTCCCCCAGGACGGCGATCTTCCGCCCCTCCAGTTCGTCCAGCAGGTTCAGCGCGGCCATCATGGAGGGCGGGCTGGCATTGTAGGTGTCGTCCAAGATGGTGGAGCCGCGCGGGCCGGGCACCGCCACCAGCCGCAACTGCGACGACGGCGCCGACATCCCCTCAATGATCTCCTGCCAGGTCAGCCCCTCCACAATCCCCACCGCCGCCGCCCGCAGCGCGGTGTGGACGGAGTGTCGCCCCAGGAGCGGGATGCGGACGTGCAGAATCTCCCCCCGGTAGTGGAGCCGGAAACGGACCCCCTCCAGCCCCAGTCCCTCAATCCCGTCGGCCCAGAGGTCGGCCTCGGGAGAGAGGCCGTAGGTGAAGACCCGCGCCTTCGTGGCCGCGCGCATCCCCAGGACGTTCGGGTCGTCGTAGTTCAGGATCGCCACCCCCTCCGGCGCGGGCGGGAGGGCCTGGACCAACTCCGTCTTGGCCTGGATGATGCGCTCCATACTTCCCAGCCGCTCCAGGTGGACCGGACCGATGATGGTCACGACGCCCACGTGCGGGAGCGCGATCCCGGCCAGGTGGGCGATCTCCCCCACGTCGTACATCCCCATCTCCAGGACGACCCGCTCGGTGTCGGGCGTCAGCCGCAGGAGGGTCAGCGGCAGGCCGATCTCGTTGTTGTAGGACTTCTCGCTCTTCAGGGTGCGGTAGCGGCGGGAGAGGACGTCGGCGATCAGTTCTTTGGTGGACGTTTTCCCCACGCTGCCGGTGATGCCGACGACGCGCGGGGAGCAGGAGGCAGGGAGCAGGAGGCAGGA
>DAOUBO010000142.1:0-4619 GCA_034432695.1 Anaerolineae bacterium
GCGCTTTCCGGAATCTGGTCTATATTTGAGGTGAGACAGGTAAAGTGGCGCTCCGAATCCGACCTGCGCAACCCAACGATGCCCCCACCACCGCAAAGAATGCAAAGGACGCAAAGATTTTGTACTGGACTTTGGATAAACCGCCGGGACGTAAACCGAATGTAAGCCGAAATTCATTTCGGCCTTCGGCCTACAGGCCACCCATATATATGGGCATCGGCAAATGGATAAAGCCAACATAAGTCCAGTAAAGAACACGGGGTCAATATACCACAACTTGGGGAAAAGAGAAGCGCCCCCTTTAGATGCCAGCAGCGAACGCGCGGTTGACACAATGGTCATTTCAGGCTATACTCAGGGGGAACTTTCGGCTTGCAGGCCTGAAGCCTTTACCCCACTTTCACAGGAGGGAGTGCGATGGCAGTCACCAGCGTTCAGGAACTCATCCAGCGGATCACCGGGCTGGACCCCTCCCGGCTCCAGGGGATGAGCGGTGTCGTGCTCTTTGACCTCTCCGGCGAGGGCGGCGGCAAGTGGACCCTCACCTTCGCCGAGGGGAAGGTCAAAGTTGAGGAAGGCCAGACGGCCACCCCCAACGTCACGCTCTCCATGAACGCCTCCGACTTTCTGGCCATGGCCAACGGTCAGTTGAACCCGGTCAGCGCGTTCATGCAGGGCAAGATCCGCGTGACCGGCGATATGGCGATGGCCATGCGCCTGCAGAGCATCCTCACGTAGGAATTTCGCAGCGGCGGCCGGGAGTCCGCCGCTGCGACTTTGCCAGGCCCGGGGATGGACGAGTTCTTCTCCGAAGCTCAGATTGAAGAGATCGCCGCGGGGCTGTCTGCGCGGTTCTCCGTTTTGCCCCGTGTGGGCATTATCCTGGGCTCCGGCCTCCAGTCGGTCGCGGAGGCGGTGGAGGCCGAAGCCGTTATCCCCTACACGGAAGTTCCCCTCTTCCCCCGAACCACGGTGGAGGGCCATCCGGGGCGGCTGATCGTGGGGCGGCTGGAGGGATGGCCTGTGGCGGTCATGCAGGGCCGTGCCCACTACTACGAGGGCTACTCCATGGCCCGCATCACGCTTCCCATCCGCGTGATGCAGGTCTGGGGCGTGGAAATCCTCGTTGTGACCAACGCGGCCGGAGGGCTGAACCCCGCCTTTCGTCCCGGCGACGTGATGCTGATCCGGGACCACATCAACCTGGTCGGGATGGCCGGCCTGAGCCCCCTGCGGGGGCCCAATCTGGACCGCTTCGGCCCCCGCTTCCCTGACATGTCCCGCGCCTACGATGCCGAACTTCGGGCCCACGCCCTCGCCGTCGCCCGGGAGGAGGGGATTCCCATCCACCAGGGGGTCTACATCTGCCTGGCTGGGCCCAGTTTTGAGACCCCCTCCGACATCCGCTTCCTCCGGATGATCGGCGCGGACGCCGTGGGGATGTCCACTGTTCCCGAAGTCACCGTGGCCCGACACGGTGGCATGCGGGTACTGGGAATCTCCGGCATCAGCAACGTGCTGGCCGGGGAAGGGGGAGAGGGGCCTTCCCACGAGGAGGTCCTGGAGGCTGGGCAGATTCTGGGCCCTCGTCTGGAAACGATCATTCGGGGAGTGTTGCGGCGCCTATGAAGATCATCCTGGCCTGGCTGGCCGGGTTCGCGTGGCTCCTCTACGCGGCCTGTGGACTGGGCGCGCTGATTTCCCTCTGGCTGGCGGTCCGGACCCAGCGGCGGCTTGGCGGCGTGCTCACCCAGTTTGAACGGGAGATAGAGACAGGCCGCGCCCGCCGACGCTGGCTGATGGGTGGGCTCTTCCTGGCCCTGGGCCTGACCTTCTTCTGGGCTTTCCAGATCGCGCTCCCCCGTTCCCCGCTGGGGGCCGAACTCCTGAACCCCACGCCAACCCTGCCGCCGGGGATGGTCATTACCCCTACCCCGTCTCCTCCCCCGACGCCGACACCCATCCGGGGCGCGCTTCCCACCTTCCCGGCGACTCCTGCCTCACCTCCCCTTCTCCCACCGGGCGAGACCCCCACCCCTGCCCCGACGCCGACGCCGCTTCCGCCCGCGCCGGTTTACCCCTACTACGCCCGCTTCGGCGACGTGGCGGAGTTTCTGGGCTACGACCTGACCTCCACGGAGTTGGGCCCGGGCCAGAGCATCGGGGTCACGCTCTACTGGCGCGCGCTGGAGGGGGCCTCCCGGATGGACTACTGGGTCTTTGTCCACCTGCTCCCACCGGACATCTCCCGCCTTCTGGGCCAGCACGACGGGATCCCCGCCGGCGGGACCCGGCCGACGACGGGCTGGCAGGCGGGGGAGGTGATTCTGGATTTCCACTCCGTTCCGCTGACGGCGGCGGACTATTCCGGCGAGGCCCGTACCGCCATCGGCTTCTACGACCCCGCCGCGCCCCACGTCCGGGTGCCGCTCGCGGGCGGCGGGGATTACCTCCTGCTGCCCGCGGTGATTCAGGTGGTGGGGCCGTAATGAGCAGGGCAACTGCTTGCAGTTGCCCTGCTCCTTCTCTTTACAGCCGCGCGGTCCACTCCTCCGCGGTGTATTTCTCCTCCCGCAGCCTCCGGGCCGTCTCTTCCTCCCAGGGGGTCAGGACCCCTGCCTCCAGGCGCAGGCCGAAGGCGCGCTGGAAGCCTGCCGCGACCGCCTCCGCCGCCTCCTCCCAGGAAACCTCCCGGCCCAGGGCCTCCGAAAGAGTCGTCGCGCGGGCGCGCACCTGCTCTGGCCCCACCGGTGTTCTCAGGAACTGGCCGATGCGGGCGATGTCCCCGAAGAGGGGGATCGCCCCGTGTTGAAGCAGGCCGCCGCGCCCCCTTGCCTGCGCGCTCCCGATCAGTTTCCGCCTCCCGACGACGATCTCAAACTCCCCCGGCGTCTCAAAACAGACCGGGCCCTCCGGAGCCGCGGGCTTCTCCCGGTGGGCCGTGGCGTCCCGCACGCCCAGGAGCCTGAGCGCGGTCAGCAGGCCCTCGCTGAGCCGTCGGCAACTGGAGAGCACACTCCCGCGAGCCAGCGGATGGGTCAGCGGAAGCGCGACGCTGTAGGTCAGTTCGTCTATATGCAGAATGGCTCGGCCCCCGGTGGGGCGGCGGACCAGGCCATACCCGGCCTGTGCCAGAGCCTCCCGGTCCACCTCCGCCACCGGCTGGTTGCGGCCCAGGGAGAGACAGGGGGGCTCCCAGGCGTAGAGCCGGAGCGTCGGCGGAGCCAGGCCGGAAGCGACGGCCTGCCAGATCGCCTCGTCCACCGCCATCTGGGTGGCCCCATCGGCTGGTGACGACCAGATCAGCCGCCAGACCTCCTTCACTCCTTCGGGCGCGAGCGCACCAGAACCGTCCATGTCCCTTTCTGCACCACCTCGTCTCGCTGGTTGAGGACCTGCGCGGAGATGGTGACGAAGCCGCCATTCAGGTGGGGCATTTCTCGCTTCTGGGTGGCGACCATCCGCACCCGGATGGTGTCGCCGAGGCGGATGGGGGCCCGGAACTTCCATTCCAGCCCGATAAAGGCCTCCGCCGTCCCTTCCGTCAGGCCGGTTTGCCAGGCCAGGCCGCTGGCCACCGAGAGGCCCAGCAGCCCGTGGGCGATCCGTTCCCCAAAGATGGTGTTCCGGGCATACTCCGGGTCCACATGGAGCGGGTTGGTGTCGCCGGAGAGGTTGGCGAAGGCCAGGACGTCTGCCTCGGTGATGGTTCGGGAGGCGGTCTCTATCTCCTCTCCGATGACGAAATCCTCAAAGTAGCGTCCGCGAGCCATATCGCCTCCTTGCGGGGAGTTGTTACTCCACCCAGCCGAACGTGCGCTCCACAGCCTTCAGCCAGCCCCGGTACAGCCGCTCGCGGGTCTCGGGGTCCATCTGCGGCTCCCAGACCTTGTCCACGGCCCAGTTCTTGCGCAGGTCGTCCAGTCCGTCCCAGAAGCCGACGGCCAGCCCGGCGGCGTAGGCGGCGCCCAGGGAGGTGGTCTCCGTCACCACCGGGCGGATGACCGGTACGCCGAGAATGTCGGCCTGGAACTGCATCAGCAGTTCGTTGTAGACCATGCCGCCGTCCACCTTGAGGGCCGTCAGTTGGACGCCGGAGTCCTTCTCCATCGCGTCCAGGACCTCGCGGGTCTGGTAGGCGGTGGCCTCCAGCGCGGCGCGGCAGATGTGGGCCTTGGTGATGTAGCGGGTCAGGCCGACGATGACGCCCCGCGCGTCGCTGCGCCAGTACGGGGCGAAGAGGCCGGAGAAGGCCGGGACGAAGTAGATGCCGCCGCTATCCGGCACCGACCGGGCGTAGTCCTCAATGTGCCTGGAGAAGTCAAAGAACCGGAGGTTATCCCGCAGCCACTGGACCAGCGCGCCGGTGATGGCGATGGAGCCCTCCAGGCAGTAGACGGCCGGCTGATCGCCAAACTTGTAGCCGAGCGTGGTCAGCAGGCCGCTCTTGCTGGGGACAGGGGTAGTGCCGGTGTTGAGGAGCATGAAGCAGCCGGTGCCGTAGGTGTTCTTCGCCTCGCCGGGGTTGAAGCAGGTCTGGCCTACCAGCGCGGCCTGCTGGTCGCCCAGGTCACCGCAGACGGGGATGGAAGAGCGCAGCGGGCCCGCGTTCAGGGTGG
>DAOUBO010000143.1:0-2257 GCA_034432695.1 Anaerolineae bacterium
AGCGGACTGGCCCCCCAATCCGCCAGCAGCCGCCATCCCACTGCGGGCCTCTGCAACTCCAGGTTGTAGAGCGGATGATCGTCCTGGAAACCCTGGGCTCGCATTGCCTCGCGGAACGTGGGAAATCGTATGCGCCCAGGCTCGTCCATCACAAAGCATGTTCGCCTCTCGTGGAACGGTCTGGCGGTGATGGCCGGAAGCGCGTCATCTGGTCCAATAACCGATACCCTGCGATGCTTCCGGAGAGCATATCTCAGGTCCGCGACACCGGCCACCACAGACCCTTCTGGATTGGCGATGTCGGAGAACTTTGGCCGATGCGGCGGCGGCGTTGGTGCTGGCACCCTGGTCGGGCCGCCAACGATGAAGATGTGATCGCGCTGATGTGGGACCCAGAGGTCCCCCCTGAGGCGAAGGACTGTAACTGAGTATCTCATCTCCTTGAGGCTGTTGGTAATTCTGGCAGCCACCCGGTCAGGAAGGTCAACGCTCTCAATGATGACCCATCCGACCTGGAATCGCCGAATCCAGGTTATGACCTCTAACAGGAGACAAGAGCCAAACCCTGGTGGTGGCGATGCCCAGATCAGATCAACGTCGTCGGGAAAGATGTCCCACCCGCAGGACCGAACATCCGCCAGCACCGCGTCACCGACGGCCTGGCGGTAGACAGAAACGGCGTCCGGATCGTGATCAACGCCGATGGCATCAAACCCGGCCTGGCGCAACGCCAGGCCGGCACCCCCCAGCCCCACAGAACATGTCAATGGCTTTCATTGTTACCTCCGTATCGTGGCTGCTCGAATCCGCACGGCCTCGCATAGCGGACCGTAGAGCACAATGCCGTCGCTGCTTTTGATGACAGCGAACCACGGCAAATGTGTTTCGTAGTCACATTCTACACAGGTAACGTCGCCATCACCTGGCCTGGAGACCTTGAAGCAGTCGGGCCATTGTCGTTAAAAGCGGAAGCCCAACTGATACCAGCGCTTACGATCTCCAGGCATCAGATCATCTGTCTCCGGTGTCACCGGAAATCTAACAGCTGGGAGCGTGCCGAAAGCGGTCCTTATCATCTCTGCCTCCTGGTGTCAAATCGGCCAGTCCGGTAGCTCCTGCTTGAAACCAGAGCCGAAAAGTTCTGGAGCGCCACCAGGCCGATCGGGACGAGCCAGAAAGCGCTTGGCCGGTCATAATCACGATCGTCACCAGGACCACAGAACCGGTCCAGCAGGGGATTTCCACCCCGTTCCATCGTTTTTACCATTGGATGGTGACATCACGGTTTTAACCCCCACTTGTGTATTGCGCTCTTTTTGCTCCCTGGTTTGTCCCTGTTGCTTACTGCACGAACCTGGAAGGAAATGCCGGTGTATGCTTGGTTGTTAACCGTCAGTGTCACGAAACGGGGCGACGCCACCAGGGTACTGCCGTCTGCACTGAGATAGATGCTCGCAACCGCGAGTGCTTTCACTGCCTGGTTTACGGCACCTGCCCCAACTGCCCTTACTTCTACCATCGGCCGCTCGCGAAGAGCCTTCGCGATTGAGCCAGCAACGCGTTTTGGTTCTGATTTGGCGGCTACCTTGATGATCATGGTTTCTCCTCCTCGGCTTGGTATTTCTGTCAATTCATCAGACCAGAGAGAATTAATCTGGCAAACTCCGCGTCCCCGTACTGGAATGATCCCCATGTCCCAAATGGGTTTGTCGTGAACAGGGCGGCACAGAAAATTCGCCGTCCGTTCCGTGCCTCCCAGTTGGCCAGATCGTTGACGAATTTTGCCAGGTCTTTGAGGTACTCGTCCAGCGAACTGTAGCAGGCCCGCCAGCCAGCATATGGGTCGTAAGATGACCCATTCCATCCGATCCCACCGCACTCCGTGAGAGCGTAGTTGGCCGTTACCCCAGCCCTGCGAAGGACAGGATCCCACACCGATAGTGCTCTCAGCGCCGTTTCACTCCACTTGCTGCTGACCGCCCTGCCGTTCATAACCGGCCAGTAGGCGTGATATCCTAACAGATGGCCAGCAGCCATGGCGGGACCGTATAACGTCAGGAAGCGATTGGCCTGATCTGCTGTCACATTCTCAACTGGGAAATTTCCCAGAACACACCTGGCGTTGAGCTTTTGAAGACGCTCTGCTATCTCCAGGTCCAGCCGCACGGACGCGAGAAAGATATCGTCCGGGGTCGGTGTCCCAACAACCTCATTCAGTGTCTGGATGAACAGGCCGGTCAGGTCGTTAACGCCTGCC
>DAOUBO010000144.1:0-3287 GCA_034432695.1 Anaerolineae bacterium
GTCTGCCTCATTCGCGGTGAGTCAACTCGTAAACCGTGGACAGCAGCGCGCGGGGCGAGAGAGGCTTGGTCCAAAAAGCCCCCGCCCCGCCCGCCCCCGGAGACGCCGCCCCCCCCTCCCACTGCCGCCCCGCGGCCCACGAGAACCCCCACGCGGGGGCCATCGCCCACTCCCTGGTGCGTCACGGCCACCCCTGTGATGCCCGGGGTCGTCGTGGAAAAAGCGGTCAGCCCGCCGGCGGTCTCGCCGGGCCAGAACGTGCAGATCACCATCCGGGTCCGGAATACGGGCACCCAACCGGCATCCCATCTGGTTGTGGAGGACACCCTCCCGGCCTATCTGCAGATCCTTGCTGTCCGCTCCACGCAGGGCATCCCGGCCATCTCCGGCCAGACGGTACGGGTCTCCGTGGGGACGCTGGAGCCGGGCGGCCAGGTCACCATCACCATAGAGGCGCGGGCACGGGCGGATGTTCCGGCCGGGGTGGCGCTGGAGAACGTGGCGATAGCCTCCTACGAAGGAGGGAAGAGCATCGGCTCCTTCCCTCTCCCAACTCCGGAGCGCCCCATCTGCCCCCTGGCTCCCGAGGCAGGAAACCCCGCTCCGGTTTCCTCCCCCAGCATCTCCTTCGGCCTCCTCTTCCTGGGACTGGCCGTGCTCATCCTGGGCCTCGCTCTCTGGCGAAAAACGGCGTGAGAGCGCGCGGGAAAACCCACCCCACAGACGACTTCTATGTTAGAGCAAACCATCCAACGCGGAGGTCAAGGATGACGCCGGTCCGAGTTCTCGTCGTGGACGACCACCCGGATGTGCGGACGCTGCTCAAGAATTTGCTGGAGCAAGCCAACGGTTTCCAGGTATGGACGGCCGAAGACGGCCCCTCTGCCCTCCGTCGGTTTCCAGAGGTTCAGCCCGACCTGGTCATCCTGGATGTCTGGATGCCAGGGATGGACGGCATAGAAGTGGCCCGCCACATCCGTCGGAGTTCCTCTGTTCCCATTCTCTTTCTCAGCGCGGTGGGCACTCCCGACCTCAAAGCCCGGGCACGGGAAGTCGGGGCTCGGGCGTTTTTGACCAAGCCTCTCTCGCCCCGCGCGCTGCTGTCCACGGTTTACGAGTTGACTCACCGCGAATGAGGCAGACGGATATACCGGAGGGTGGCGGTCGGCGCCGGAATCCGGAGCGCACGGCCCGCCACTGTCCTGCGCAAGAGATGCCCACAGGATGTCCAATGAGCCAGGAGCGGATTCTCGTGGTGGACGACGACCCCGAGATGCAGACCCTCCTCCGGGCCCTGCTGGAGGTCCAGGGCTTTGCCGTCTACACCGCCTCGGACGGGGAGACCGCCCTTCAACGGCTTCAACAGGTTGCCCCCGACCTGATCATCCTGGACGTTTTGATGCCCGGCATGAGCGGGAAAGAGGTCTGCCAGCGCATCCGCCGCCGTTCCGCGGTCCCCATTCTGTTCCTCACGGCGGTGGACACGGTGGAGTCGGTGGTGGACGGGCTGAACCGGGGGGCGGATGATTACATCAACAAGCCCTTTCGTCCTGCTGACCTGGTGGCCCGGGTCCAGGCGATGCTGCGGCGGGCCCGATTATCCGCCACCCCGCAGCGGCTGCTGCGGTTCGGGAACGGCGCACTGGTCATCAACCGCGACGCGGGGCGGGTCTTCCTGCACGGTCGGGAAGTCCCCCTCAGCCCTCTGGAATACAACCTGCTTCTGTTCCTGGCCGAGCGGGCGGGGCACGTCCTTTCGCCGGAAGCCATCTATCGGGCTGTCTGGGGGCCGGGCAGCGAGGCGGGCCCGGACCAGGTGAAGTGGTACATCTGGCGGCTCCGGCAGAAGATAGAGGACGACCCCGCTCATCCCCGGTTTCTCCTCACGGAGCGGGGCCGGGGGTACTATTTTGCCCCGGACTGATCCGGCCCCCCAAAACCTCCAACCGGATTCAAACCTCGGGGTGGTAAAATCAAAGATGTAATGATGTAGGTCGGATTGACAATCCGATAGGTCGGATTGACAATCCGGTAGGTCGGATTGACAATAGGTCGGATTGACAATCCGACCTACTGGAACATACCCAATTTGACAATTTTTCCAGCCCGATGTAAACTGCAAACAGAGTGAGGACGACATGGCCCGCCGACGCGCAGTACCCTGGCTGACTGGATGGGGCATCGTCGCGCTTCTGCTGCTGGCGGGCGGCATCATCGCCCGGCCGCCAGCCTTTGCCGGCTTTACTCCCACCCCAACACCGACGGAAACCCCCACGCCCACCGTCACGCCCACCCCGACCTCCACGCCCGTCCCGCCTCCGCCGCCCCCACCCCCGCCTCCGCCGGAGACCGCGACCCCGACCCCGGTGCCGCCCCTGCTGCCGGAAGGGGGTGGGATAGGGAGCACTCAGGCCTGGCCGTTCCTGGCCCTGGGTGTTGCCGCACTCCTGGCCGGGTGGCTGGTGAAACGGAGGAGTTGACGGAATACGGAGTACGGAGTACGTACTCCGTACTCCGTACTCCGTGTGCGCTTCCAAGGAGGGCCCGATGAACCGTCCCTGGTTTTCCATCTGGACGCTCGCATCTCTGCTATTGAATCTCATCGCTCCCCTCGGCGCCTCCGCCGCGCCGGCCGCACGGAATACGGAATCACGGAATACGGAGTACGCCCTCCTTCCCTCCTGGTTTGCCGCCGCGCCGGCCGCACGGAATACAGCGCCCGAACTTCTCCCCTCCTGGTTTTCCGCCGCGCCGGCCGTACGGAATACGGAGCACGAAACCCTCCCCCTCCCGGCCGACCACCATACCATCCACGACGTCACCGTCACCGGCCCCGGCGGCCCCATCAACAACTGCGACGTGGTCACCTTCACCATCGTCGCCGCCAACGACGCCGTCACCACCACCGGCGTCATCATCACCAGCACGATGCCGACGGGCTTTGAGCCCACGCAGGTGGTCTTCAACGTCGGCACCGTCGGGCCCAACGAGGTCATCCCCCGCCACGCCGTCTTCTCCGCCACCTGCGACGCTGTCTCCGGGCAGAACACGGTCATCCTGACCCAGGACGGGGCTCCTCCCATCGTCCGCTACACCGACTTCGTGGTCAACCCCGGCGCCATCACCGTCCGCAAGGAGCCCGCGGTGATCAAAGCCGCGCTGGATGAAGTGGTCACCTGGACCGTTTACGTGGAGAACACCGGCTACGGGTGCGTCTCCAACGTCCGGGTGACCGACACCCTGGGCAGCGGGCTGGAGTACGTCTCCGGCGTCACTTCCACCTCCTA
>DAOUBO010000145.1:0-18791 GCA_034432695.1 Anaerolineae bacterium
TGCCGGGGGAGAGCCCGGAGTGGCTGCGGGAGGCGGCGCCGGAGGAAGCCCCCCTGCCGGGGGAGGCTCCAGCGCAGGGAGAGGTCCCAGGGGGGGCTGTGCCTGCGGAGGAGGGGCGTCGGGAGGTGCTGCCCTCCTGGCTGGAAGAGGGGGGCCTGCCCGAGGGGGAGGATGTTCTGGCCTGGCTGGCCTCGCTGGCGGCGGGGAAGGAAGCCGAGTTGCGGGCTGCGGCGGAGGCCGAAGCGCAGGCGCGCGTGGCGGAGATTATGGGCCGAGAGGTCGCGCCGCCAGCGGCGCCCCCGCCGGTAGAGGCTCCTGCTCCGGAGGCCCCCCTGCCGGGAGAGATCCCGGAGTGGCTGCGGGAGGCTGCGCCGGAGGAGGGCGAGGGTATTCCTGAGATTCCCGCAGAAATCCCGGAATGGTTGGAGGAACTGATACCGCCCGAGGTGCCTCGGGCCGAGGTCCCGCCGGCTGAACCAGAGGTGTTCGGTTGGACGACCTTCGGTGAGGAGGAAGCGGGTCTGGTGATCCCCTCTCGTGAAGCGATCCCTGAAGAGAAGCCTTTCGGTTGGAGCCTCTTCGGGGAGGAGGCAGCCCCGGAGGGTCCGTTCCCGGTGGAAATCGCGCCGGAACTCCCGCTGCCGCCGGAGGTGCTTTCGGTTGAAGCGCCTGTGGAAGCCCCCGCGCCCCCGACGGTTGTCCCCGAAGAGATTCGGCTGGAGGCTCCTGTGCCGACGCTGGAGAGGCCCGTAGAAACGGTCCTATCCCTGGAGTCGGCTCGCGAGTTGTGGCAGAGGGGAGCACACGCCGCGGCGCTGGAAACCTACGCCGGCCTGGTGAAACGAAAGGAGTACCTGGAGGAGATCCTGACCGATATGGAGCGTTGCGCGGCAGAGCGTCCGGAAGACCCGGCTGTTCTTCGGATCCTGGGCGATGTGTACATGCGGTTGGGGCGGCTGGCGGACGCGCTGGCTGCGTATCGGGAGGCGCTGAAACGGCTGTAGGCCATCCCACCTGATCCAGATACTGCGTGCAGGAGGAACCTCGTGGAGCGCACCCTCATCATCATCAAACCCGACGCCGTACAGCGTGGCCTGATCGGAGAGATTATCCGCCGGTTTGAGCGGAGGGGGCTGCGGATCGTCGCGATGAAAATGATGCAGATCACCCCGGAACTGGCGGAACGACACTACGCTGTTCACAAAGGGAAGCCCTTCTATGAGGGCCTGATCCGGTACATCACTTCGGCTCCCGTTGTGGTGATGGTTCTGGAGGGGCCGCGGGCGATAGAGATCGCCCGTCGGACGATGGGGGCTACCCACCCGCTGGAGGCCGACCCGGGCACGATCCGCGCCGACTTCGGCGTGGAGATCGGCCGCAACCTGGTTCACGGTTCAGATAGCCCGCAAACCGCGGCGTTGGAGATCCCCCTCTTCTTCCGGGAAGAGGAAATTCTTTCCTACTCTCGTCCTACAGACCCCTGGATTTTTGAGGAGGCAGGATAACGGGGCCGGGGGACAAAACAGAAGGGGGCGCAAACCAGACGGTTTGCGCCCCCTTCGCTCTTTTGGGCCTCACTCCTCTTTATCGCCGCCGGTGCTCTTCTCGGAAGAATCGGACCTGGCGTTCCGCTTCCCTGCGGCGGTTGTGGAGGACGAGGACCGGCTGTCCGTCACGTAGAAGCCCGAGCCCTTGAAGATGATGCCCACCGGTTGCAACAGCCGATAGACCTCGCCCCCACATTCAGGGCAAACCTTCAGCGGGTCGTCCGAAAAGCGTTGCACCCGCTCAAACCGGACTCCGCACGCTTTGCACTGATACTCATAGATCGGCATCTTCTCACCTCCCTCCCCAAACTCAGTTTCTATTATACGCCCTTTTGCCCCGATTGGCAAGGGCCGGATGCATTTCAGTTTTTAGGCAAAAAACACATCCTCTGGGTATCAGGTTGTCCGATGGGTTGCCCCAAGGGCCCCGCCAGGAAATTGAAATGCGCCCCAGGGCCCGCTGCTTGACAATTCTGCAGGATGTGGTAGGATTACAACACAATTTCATAGCCCCGGCGGCACTCTTATCCAGAGAGGTGGAGGGACCGGCCCTGTGAAGCCTCGGCAACCAGATCGGTGGGGAGCCTTTTGAAGCCCCGGCCCGCTCCCGCCGGTCCAGGTGCCAATTCCGGCAGAACGGGGATTTTCCGTTCTGGAAGATAAGAGGCGGCGCGCCAGTCGTGCCCCTTCTGTCCTTCCAGAGGGGGCTTTTTTTGTCCCTTGCTGGACAGGCCCCGCATCTCCCCTGAAGCAGCCCGTCCGGGAGCCCATTTTTCACAGGAGGAAGGATGTCCAAGCGGAATATCGTCGTCACGGAGGCCAGCGGTCAGTACATTGAGGACCTGCCGGTGGAGATCGTGGAGCGCAAGGGGATCGGCCATCCGGATAGCCTGTGCGACGGCATCGCCGAGCGGATTTCCGTGGAGTACTGCCGCTGGTGCAGGGAGAACCTGGGGGTTCTCCTCCACCACAACTTTGATAAAGTCCAGCTGGTCGCGGGCGAGGTGGAGGTCCACTACGGGGGCGGCCATATGATTCGTCCCATCCGCATCCAGATCGCGGGCCGGGGAACCCCCACCTACAAGGGAAAGAAGATTCCCCTGGACACCCTCGCCATCCAGGCGGCCCGCCAGTACATCCGGGAAACCATGCGCTATCTGGACCCGGACCGACATATGGTCATTGACTCCTTCGTGGGCCGGGGGGCGGAGGAACTGGTCTACGTTGTAGAGGAGGCGACGGCCAACGACACCAGTTTCGGCGTTGGGCACTGGCCCCGCTCCGGGCTGGAAAACGCGGTCTACGAGACGTCCCGATACATCAACTTCCAGTTGATTGATCAGTTCCCCATTGGCGAGGACGTCAAGGTGATGGGCGCGCGCCGGGGGGATGAGATGGTCCTGACGATCGCGTTGCCCTTTATCGCAACCCGGGTCGGGGACGCCGCGGAGTACGTGGAACTCAAGCAGGCCGCCCAGGAGGCCATCCAGTCCTTCGCCAGCCAACTGGATACCCGCAAAGTCGTGGTCAACGTCAATACCGCGGACGATGTGGACGCCGGCGCGGTCTACCTGACCCTGACCGGAACCTCCGCAGAGATGGGGGACGACGGCGCAGTCGGGCGGGGAAACCGGGTGACCGGCCTCATCACCCCCTTCCGCTCTGTCAGCCTGGAGGCAGCATGCGGCAAGAACCCCATCTCGCACGTGGGGAAAATCTACAACGTTGTGGCGCTGCTGGCCGCCCGGGAGATCGTGGAGCGGGTCCCGACCGTGCGCGAGGCCACCGTCTACCTGCTTTCTCAGATCGGCAAGCCGCTGGACCAGCCGCTGGTCGCCACGGCGTCCGTGCGCCCCGTCTCCGGCTCCCTGACCCCCAGCATCCAGGCCGACGTGGAGGCCGTCCTGGACGAGCACCTGGCTCATATCCACACTGTCCGGGACCGCATCATTAACGGGGAGTTCCCCCTCTTTTAAAGGGGCGTGCCGGGCGCGTCCAGACGTGCCCGGCACGTCTTTTCCCCTAAAACAGACCGCGGCCCCCCGGGGGCAGGGGACCGCAGTCTGCGAAAGGAGGGTAACCACTTGGGCAGAACAGGGGGCGGGGACCTGTTCCGCCGTGTATTATACTCTTCTCTGACTGCCGGTCAATGGGAAAAAGGTACTATTCACTGCTCCTGCTGCTCCCCTTTCTGCTGATCGGGTGCTGGCCGCAGGCTCCCTTTCCAACGGCAGCACCCTCCCCGGCCCCATCTCCGACCCCGGTCATATTGTCCCCGACGGTCCCGCCCACCCCCACCAGCACCCCGATGCCTGTGCCCACTCCCGGCCCCGCTGAGATTTCGGCTACGGTGGAGGCGGCGATGACCGGGATCGCCGGAGCCGGCATCCAGCCCCTTTGTCTCCGCCAGGAGGATACCGACGGGGACGGGGCGCTGGAGTGGGTGGGGCTGCATCTGCTCCCCGGTGAGCCGCCCCGCTTATCGGGTTTTGTCCTGGACAACACGGCCTGGTATCCCCTGGCCCCGCCCGAAAGCGAGGAGTTCAGGGGGCTGGGGGAATTCCCGGCCTGCGAACTGGAGGTCCGGGACATCAACGCGGACAAAATGCCGGAACTGGTCGTTTGGGGGCAGGCTCAGAGCGGGGCGCGGCTTCTCCATCTCTTCCGCTGGAACGGGGAGCGCTACGCGCTGCTGGGAAGTTTTGAGGGCAAAGGCGGCATCCGTCTGGAGAACCGGGACGGAGACCTCTCCGACGAGGTCGTTGTCCGCTGGAGGCCGGAAGGGCCGCTGGTCTGGGAGGTCGTCTATACCTGGGACGGGGCCCACTATGTCTGGACGTGGGACCGGTACGCCTGGTACTATCTGGACCGTCCCCATCCCTACCCCGACAGTACGCCGCTGTATGCCCTGGCCTCCTTCTACCTGGCCCTGAACGACCGCGACCTCCCAACGGCCTACCGTCTCCTCTCCCCGGCGGCCCGCTCCGGGCAGCGGTATGAAGATTGGGCGCTGGGGTTCGCGACGACGGTGCGGGTGGAGGTGGGCGCGGCCCGCGTCGTTTCCGAAGAGGGAGACCGGGCGACGGTCGCCGCGCAGGTCCGGGCGCTGGACAACGTGGACGGGCGGATCGTTGCCAGGGTCTACGCGGTGGAGTGGGCCCTGATCCACACCGGGGAGGGGTGGCGGCTGGATTGGGGAAAGGCGGACCTGCTGGAGGAGTGGGAGGTGAAGTATTACCCCTGACCGGAGAGGTCCCGCACCATGTACGTTCCTTCCAGGCGGAAGCCCCGTTCCCGGTAGTAGGGCCGTGTGCCAACGGCGGCGATGACGGCCAGGCGCCGGTATCCGGCCTCCCGGGCCATCTCCGCCGCCTTCTCTAAGAGTCGGGTTCCCAGACCGATGTGCTGGGCTCGCCCCTCCCGCCGCACCCCCAGTTCCACCGCCGGGCCGTAGATGTGCAGTTCTCGCACGATGGCGCTCCCCCGCAGTTCCCCCAGTTCCGGCTCCACCTGGGGGAAAGAAAGCCGCAGGAACCCCGCCAGACGCCCCTCTTCCGTCTCGTAGCCCAGGAAGTGTTCTACCGTTGCGTCGGTGGTGTAGGTCAGGACGCTCAGCCGAAGGCGGCGGGGGTCCACCGAATGCCCCCGAACCTCCCGACACCGAATGCACCGACACCGAAGGCCCTCCTGGTCCATCCGGGCCCGCACCACTTCCCGCAGGTTGGACCGGGTCACTCCGGCGACGATGTCTGGCGCAGGGATGTCCCGCATCAGGCGGTTGAGCCGGACGTAGGGGGGGATGAGGGCCTTGCAGGCCATCAACAGTCGGACCAGCGTCTCCTCGTCGTAGGGTTGATAACGGCCCTCCCGCCAGAGGTCGTAGAGGCCGGTCCCTTCCACCAGGAGGCAGGGGTAGATTTTCAGTTCGTCGGGACGGAGCGCCGGGTCGTCCCACAGCCGCCGGAAGTCGGCCAGGTCCCGCTCCGGCGTGGCGCCGTAGAGGTTGGGCATCCAGTGCAGGAGGATCTTGAAGCCCGCCAGCCGGAGGTGGCGGACGGCGGCCCGCGTCTCGGCGACGGTGTGGCCGCGCCGGTTCAGCGCCAGAATCTCGTCGTCCAGGCTCTGGACGCCCAGTTGGACTTTGGTCACGCCCAGATACCGGAGGCGGCGGACCTCCTCCGGCGTGATGCAGTCGGGCCGGGTCTCTATAACCAGGCCGACATTGCGATGGGGGGCGGTCTCGTTGCGCCGCTGGGCCTCCGGGAGGGTGGAAGAGACCTCCTCGTTCAGCGCGTCCAGGCAGCGCCGGACGAACCACTCCTGATAGTCGGGAGGGTAGTCGGACCAGGTGCCGCCCAGGATGAGGAGTTCCACCTTGTCCGTGGGGTGGCCAATGTTCTCCAGCGCTTGAAGCCGCCCCGCGGTCTGCTCAAAGGGGTCGTACCGGAAGCGGATGGCCCGCTGGACGCCGGGCTCGTCGGGGAGGTAGGACTTGGGCGCACCGGCGACGGAGGGGCAGTAGATGCACGCTCCCCGGCAGGGGTAGGGTGGAGTGAGGACGGAGACGGGGGCGACGCCGGAGATGGTTCGGGTCGGCTTGCGGCCCAGGGCCTGGGCCAGTCGTGGGTCCCATTCCATCGCCCCCTGGGCACAGAGGCGGCGGTAGACCCGCAGGAGCGTGTCGCGGGAGTAGAGGCCGCCCTCCGGCCGGGGGTACCGGCGGATGGCAGCCTCTATCCGCTTCGGGGTCAGACGTGCGGCGGAGGCGGCCAGTGCCCGCAGGATGGCCGCACAGTTTTCCACACCGGCAGCCGCCCCTACAGGGGCCGCCAGAGGTGGCTGGTGTCGTTCATCAGGGCAACACTGTAGAACTTCCCGTTCCATTCAATCCGGTTGACCGCACAGGTGTCCTGGACTACGTGCCAGAAGTGGTCGTTGCCCAGGTCCAGCACCGCGCAGAGGAGAACCTGGTTGACCACCCGGTGGGCGACCAGTGCGACCGTCTCCCCCGGATGGCGCTCCACGACCTCTCGCAGAGTCTCCGTGCAGCGCCGCCGAACGTCGTCCAGGCTCTCCCCGCCGGGGAAGTGGACGGTGTGCGGCGCTTCTCGCCAGGCTTGCCAGAGGTCGGGGTAGCGGGCCTTGACCTCGTCCAGGGTGAGTCCTTCCCATTCGCCGAAACTCAGGTCCACCAGCCCGTCCAGCGGCTGGGCCCGGAGCCCCTGGGCCTCGGCGATGGCGCGAGCGGTCTCCATCGCGCGGGAGAGGGGGCTGGAGTAGACGGCGGCGAGGGGCCAGCGGGCGGCGATGTAGCGGGCAGTGGCCTGGGCCTGGGCCAGTCCTTCCTCGCTCAGAGGGACGTCGCTCCGGCCGCGAATGCGCTCTCCGGGCTCGTTCCAGGCGGTCTGTCCGTGGCGGACCAGAATGATCTGGGTTTTCATAGGCGCTCCTTGCTTTTATTCCAGGAAGATCGTCTCCGTCGCGTCGTCGTAGGCGATGACCTCGGCGTACCGGCCCCAGTTGACGATGGTCTCCAGTTGCTTCTCGGCCTCGTCGGGCGGGAACTCCAGTTCCAGCGCCCGCAGGACCACGTCCCACTTCAGTCGGTGTCCCTCGGCGACGGTGAGGAGGGAGAGCAACCAGCGGAACATCGGGAGCCGACGGATGCGGGTGGCGAAAATCTCCTTCCGGGCCAGGATGCTGGCCTCCGCGAAGGTCTCCCCCAGGGGGGTCAGGACGATGTCGCCCTTGCCGATGGTGGCGAAGCCCAGCAACTCTGCCACCTCCGTCAACCGCAGCAGATGGTCGGAATCCACCCGCAACTCCTCCGCCAGCCGGTAGAGGTCGTGCCGGTGGCCAGGCATCTCGGCCACATGCTCCAGAAGCCCCGCCAGGTCGTTGATGGTGATGGGGGGCAGGGCCCGGATGCGGCCCGCCTCGCCCGGCGCCACGCCCAACTCCACATGCTCCGGCTGGGTCTGCCCGGCCAGCAGGCCATACACCTCGTCCACCCGCTGCAGGAACTCCGGTGACCGCCGCTGCCGGGGATGGGGCAGGTCCACCGTCATCTCCGCTACCACCCGCCCCGGATCCTTTTCCATCACCACAATCCGATCGGCCATGAAGACCGCTTCCTCAATGTTGTGGGTCACCATCAGGATGGCGCGGGTGGGGATTTTCCCCTCCGTCCAGAGTTCCATAAGTTCGCCACGCAGCGCCTCCGCGCTCAGCACGTCCAGGGCGGAGAAGGGCTCATCCAGGCACAGCAACTCCGGCTCCACCGCCATCGCGCGGGCGAAGCCCACCTTCTGGCGCATCCCGCCGGAGAGTTCGCGCGGGTAGGCGATCTCAAACCCGTCCAGCCCGACCCGGTCCAGGAGATCCATCGCGCGGGCGGTGCGCAGTTTCGGAGGGACGCCGCGCGCCTTCAGCGCGACCTCCACGTTTTCCAGAACTGTCAGCCAGGGGAAGAGGGCGAAGGTCTGGAAGACGATGGTGGCGTGGGGGTTGACGCCCCGGAGCGGCTGGCCGCGGTAGAGCACCACCCCCTCCGTCGGCCGCTGCAGGCCGGTGATGATCCGCAGCAGGGTGCTCTTCCCGCAGCCCGACGGCCCCAGCAGGCAGACGAATTCCCCCTCCCGGACCCCCAGGTTGACGTCCTGCAGGGCGACAAACTGACGGGAGCCGCTGCGGTAAATCTGTTGGACGTGGCGAACTTCCAGCAGGTAGCCGTTGGTGGACATGCTCTCACTCCATCCGGTATCGTTCTTCCGCCAGGTGGTAGAGCCGGCGCCAGAGGGTGCGGTTGATGAGGACGACAGCGAGGATCATGGTCAGTGTGGCGGCCAGCAGGAGGGGGTAGTCGCCAGCGGCGGTGGCGCGGGCGATGAGCGCGCCGATGCCCACCGTGAAGAGCGTCCGGCCGCCGAATTCCACATACTCGGCGACGATGCTGGCGTTCCAGGCCCCGCCGCTGGCCGTGATGGCCCCGGTGATGATGTACGGGAACAGACCGGGCAGGATCAGGGTCCGCCAGCGCTCCCACCGGCTCAGGCCGATGAGGGCGGAGGTATACTTCAGGTCCTGCGGGATGGCCGACGCGCCGGCGATGATGTTGAAGAGCAGGTACCACTGGGTGCCCATCAGCATCAGCACCACTGCAGCCAGGTCCAGCCCGCCCGGTAGCCCGACGATGAGGAGCAGGAAGACCGGGAAGAGGGCCGTCGCCGGGACGGAGGCCACCACCTGCACCACGGGCTGCAGGTAGGTCGCCGCGCGGGGGTTGGTGCCGATGGCCACGCCCACCGGGATCGTCCAGGCCAGAGCGATGAGCAGGGAGGCGAGGACCCGCAGGAGGGTCGCCAGGACGCCCAGGCCGATCTCCCCCCACTGGCTTCCAGGCACCTCTACCAGCATCAGGACAGCGCGAAGCCCGCCGTAGACCAGTCCCAGCCCCAGCAGCAGGGCCAGCAGGTAGAGGAGCCAGGGTCGGCCCCGCCGTTGGGCCTTCGGGCCCGGGGCCTCTGCGCGGCGGATGAACCAGGCGTCCAGATGCTCGCTGATCGGCCGCCAGACCCGCCCCGAGAGCCACTCCAGGATGTGCGCGCTCCGCAGGAGGTTGTAGAACCAGGAGGTGGGCGGGTTTTCCCCTTCCACCGTCTCCAGTTTGAAGCGGTCGGCCCAGGCCAGCAGGGGCCGCCAGACCATCTGGTCCAGCGCGACAATGACCAGCACCAGGGTGCCGATCCCCCAGAGAATGGCGCGGGTGTCGCCCTGAGTGGCGGCCTCCTGGAGGTAGGCCCCCAGGCCGGGGAGACGGAAGTCCCGTTGCCCCACGGTGAAAATCTCTGCCGCCATCAGGAAGAACCAGCCCCCTGCCCAACTCATCATGCTGTTCCAGATCAGACTGATGGCCGCGAAGGGGAGTTCCAGCACCTTGAAGCGGAGCCAACCATTGAGGCGGAAAATCGCACTGGCTTCCCGCAGTTCCCCTGGGATGGTGGTCAGGGACTGATACCAGGCGAAGGTCATATTCCAGGCCTGGCTGGTGAAGATGAGGACGATGGAGGCCAGTTCGGCCGCGACGCGCTCGGGCAGCACCGCGCTCAGGCTCAGGAGGACCACCGGCAGGAAGGAGAGGATGGGCACGCTCTGGAGGACGTCCAGCAGGGGCATCAGCACCTGCTCGGCGCGGCGGTTGTAGGCGGCGGCTCGGCCGTAGACCAGGGTGAAGACCAGGGAAAGCAGGTAGGCGGCAGCCATCCGGCCGATAGACCGGAGCGCGTAGTAGGGCAGCGCGCGGGGGGCCAGGGAGATGGCCGGGCCTTCCACCGTTGCCGGGGCGCGCAGGGCCAGCCGCACGCCCGCGTAGACGAGGACGGCGATGAGGAGCAGGACGACCGCGTCGCCCCGGGAAAAGCCGCGACCAAAGGGCTGCTCCGTCCGGAAAAGGAACTCCCGGCGTACTGTCGGTTCCTTCTCCGGAAGTATTTCGGTTCGTAGATTTTTCTGCCGTTGCATTGTGTATCGGTTCTGCCTTTGTTCTCGGGGACGAGCCCTGCCGGGAAGATTGTACTGCATGGCGCAGGAATTAGCAAGAGACGATCGGTGAGGGCCAGGCAAAGGCCAACCGCAGTAGGGGTGACCGGCCCGTCGCCCTGCAGTCGGCACAAAAGCGGGTGCCAGGTCTATGTCCCCCAGTTCTTGCTTTCTTGTCCATTCTGGGGTAGAATTTCGGACGTGCCCACACCCTCGGGGAGGAGAAAGCCGATGGCTCCGGTCGTTCGCATCCAGGAGATAGAACGCTACGTCGGTCAGGAGGTCACGCTTCAGGGCTGGCTCTACAGCCGCACCGATAAGGGAAAACTCCAGTTCCTCCAGGTTCGGGACGGCACCGGGTTTATCCAGTGTGTTGTCTTCCAGAAAGAGGTTCCGGAGGAGGTCTTCGCGGCCGCGGCCCGGCTGACCCAGGAGTCATCGTTGATCGTGACTGGCGTCGTCCGGCAGGACCCGCGCGCTCCGGGCGTCCCAGGCGGCTACGAACTGGGGGTCACCGACCTGCGGGTGATCCAGATCGCCGAGGAGTACCCCATTCAGCCCAAAGAGCACGGGGTGGACTTCCTGCTGGACCACCGGCACCTCTGGATTCGCTCCCGACGGCAGTGGGCCATCCTTCGGGTCCGCGCGACCGTGATCCGGGCCATCCGGGATTGGCTGGATAGCCACGGCTTTATCAATCTGGACACCCCTATCCTCACTCCCGCGGCCTGCGAGGGAACCACTACCCTTTTCCAGACCGACTACTTCGGGGAGCCGGCCTACCTTTCCCAGTCGGGCCAACTCTACAACGAGGCCAACATTTATGCCTTTGGCCGCGTCTATTGCTTCGGGCCCACCTTCCGGGCGGAGAAGTCCAAGACCCGCCGCCACCTGACCGAGTTCTGGATGGTGGAGCCGGAGATCGCCTTCTGCGATCTGGACCAGTTGATGGAGATAGAGGAGCAACTGGTGACCTATGTGGTACAGACCTGTCTGCGGGAACGGGCGCAGGAACTGGCTCTCCTGGAGCGGGACACCCGTCCGCTGGAAAAGGTGGAGCCACCCTTTCCCCGCATCTCCTACGACGAGGCCCTGGATATCCTGGCCCGGATTCGGGAGGAAACGGAGGACGAGAACCTCAAGGAGTTGCTGAAGATAGAGTGGGGCAGCGATTTCGGCTCCCCGCACGAGACCGAACTGACCAGGCGGTTTGAGAAGCCTCTCTTCGTCTACGGCTACCCGACCAAAGCGAAGGCCTTCTATATGGAGCCCTGGCCCGGCCGGCCGGAGATCTGCAAGAGTGTGGATCTGCTGGCCCCGGAGGGGTACGGGGAAATCACGGGGGGATCGGAGCGTATCTCCGACCCTGACCTGCTCATCCAGCGGTTGCAAGAGTGGAATCTCCCCCGGGAGGCTTTTGAGTGGTACATTGACCTGCGCCGGTACGGTTCGGTACCGCACTCCGGCTTCGGCCTGGGGATAGAGCGGACGGTGGCGTGGATCTGTGGGATAGACCACCTGCGAGAGGCGATCCCGTTCCCGCGGACGCTGAAGCGGGTGTATCCGTGAACAGTGAGGAGAAAGATGCGGCCGGACCTCCCGAAGCGCGACTGGAAAACTACCGGCGGAACGGAGGGTTGTTGTCCATTATCTGGGCTTCCAGCCCATCCTTCGGCAGGCACTGAAAGAGGCGGGCGATCGGCCCATTCTTGTTAAGGAGATACAGGATGATTCACGGCGTGGAGTTAAAACCGCTGGTCACCCATACCGATGAGCGCGGCTTTTTCCGGGAAATCCTGCGCGCCAGCGACCCGATTTTGGCCGAAGGCTTTGCCCAGTGGAGCCACACCATGAGCCACACAGGTGTCGCCAAGGCCTGGCACATCCACTGGCGTCAGACCGACTGGTGGTACGTCGCCTGCGGGACGGTCAAGGCCGCCCTCTACGACGCCCGTCCCGATTCCCCGACTTACGGACAACTTCAGGAGTTCCTGCTCGGTGATGGTCACCCCCCGGTGGTTCTGAAAATCCCGCCGGGCGTGGCCCACGGCTACCGGGTCCTGCAGGGCCCGGCGCACATCTTCTACATCACCTCCAACGAGTACGACGGGACCGACGAGGGCCGTATTCCCCACGACGACCCTGTCATCGGCTACGATTGGACCCGCTGGCCGGAGATCAAATAAACCGTTGCTGTTTTGCAGAACCTGGCCCCTTTCAGGGCGATGGCAGCACAATCTCCCAAACCCACTCTGTGGGTCAAAACGGGCCCGCTGACCGGACGGGCAGGTGTGGTAACCGGCGCTCCAAAGGGGCGCTTGCAGAAAGCAGAAAGATGAGTATGGCGAACGCGGCGGTTTGACCATTCCTGACTACCGGGTATAATTAAAGCGTTCCACACCGACCTGACGGGCTACCAGGGGACGATGCCGCGCAAGATCGGGGGAGCGTATGCTGACAGAAGAGCGTGTCCGGCAAATTGCCTACGAAGTTGTGGAGGAGGAACTGGGACGGCCGGGGATAGGCCTCGCTTCTGCCTGGAGAGTATGGGAAGCCATAGAGGCTCTGGCTGCTGCCCAGCAACGGACGGAGGAAGAAGTCCGGGCCCTGGCTGAGGCTCAGCGCCGCACCGAGGAGCGGCTGGAGCGCCTGGAGGCGACCGTGGCGGCTCTGGCTGAGGCTCAGCGCCATACTGAGGAGCGGCTGGAGCGCCTGGAGGCGACCGTGGCGGCCCTGGCTGAGGCTCAGCGCCATACTGAGGAGCGGCTGAATCAACTGGCTGAGGCTCAGCGCCGCACCGAAGAAGCCCTGGCCCAGTTAGCCCAGCGGGTGGACCAGATGGGCCGGCAACTGGGTCAACTCTCCAACCGTCTGGGGCTGGACCTGGAGGTGGATGCGGAGGAAGTCCTGTTGAGCCTCCTGGAGGAAAGGGGAATCCGGCCACTGCGAGAGCCCTTCTCCATAGAGGTAGACGGGGAGATGGACGTCGTTGTTCCGGTAGAATTGCCCACCGGAGAGCGTCCCTGGATCATCGTGGAGGTGAAAGGGCGCCTGCGTCGGAGGGAACTGGGGAACTTCCTGCAGCGCCTGCAACAGCCCTGGTTCCAGGAAAGACTGCGGCAAGAGGGGATAGAAAAGCCCTATCTGCCCTATGCGTTTGGGCTTCGGGTGTACACCGATGTGGACCGGATGGCCGTGGAAGCGGGGGTCGGGATATTGACCTTTCGCGGTGAGCGTGTCGCACCCCGGCTGTGGACATAGCTCTTTCCCCTGGGCCGGGTGCCCCATGGGGAGCAGACTTTTAGCCCAGAACCTCATCGGGAGGGACGATGAACTCCAAGGGACTATGGCACGACCTGAAAGCAGCCGTTCAGTTTGAAGAGGGGCGAATTCGGGTATTGGATGAATCCCGTCTGCGGGGTTCGGTGCTGGACGGGCTGGTTTATACTGCCGTGTTCGGTGAGGTGGACGATCGGGCCACAGCCCGCGCGCTCCTCTGGGAACTGGGGCAGGCGCTGGGTATCCGCCCGGCCTCCATCCACGACCTGTACGTGGCCCGGGGGCGCGGCGAGACCCCTACCCGATGGACCGTCCCCGCGATGAATCTGCGCACGCTGACCTACGATATGGCCCGTGCTGTTTTTCGCGCCGCGATGGCCCGGAACGTCGGCGCGATGATTTTTGAAATCGCACGCTCCGAGATCGGCTATACCGACCAACGCCCCGCCGAATACGCCGCCGTCATCATCGGCGCGGCTATCCGTGAGGGCTACCGGGGCCCTCTCTTCCTCCAGGGCGACCACTTCCAGGTGAGCGCGAAGAAGTATGCCACTGCGCCGGAGGAAGAGGTGAAGGCGGTAGAGGATCTGATCCGCGAGGCCATTGCCGCCGGGTTCTTCAACATAGACATAGACACCTCTACCCTGGTAGACCTGAACCGCCCGACCATTTCGGAACAGCAGCGGACAAACTACGAACTCTGTGCCCACTTCACCCGCCTCATCCGGAGCCTGGAGCCGGAGGGGGTGACGATCTCCGTCGGCGGTGAGATCGGCGAGGTTGGGGGTCACAACACGACGGAGGAAGAACTTCGGGCGTTTATGGACGGCTATAACCAGATCCTGCCGTCCGGTATGCCTGGCGTCAGCAAATTGAGCATCCAGACTGGTACTGCCCACGGTGGCGTCGTTCTCCCCGACGGGACGCTGGCGCGGGTCAAGATTGACTTTGACACGCTGGAACGGCTCAGCCGGATAGCCCGGGAGGAGTACGGGCTGGCGGGGGCAGTGCAGCACGGTGCTTCCACTCTCCCGCCGGAAGCCTTCCATAAGTTCCCCGAAGTGGGAACGGCCGAAATCCACCTTGCGACCGCTTTCCAGAACTATCTGTACGACCATCCCCTCTTCCCGGCCGACCTGCGGGAGGCAATTTACGCTTATCTGCGCAAGAATCACGCCAGCGAGTGGAAGGAGGGGAAAACGGAAGAGCAGTTCCTCTACGAGACCCGCAAAAAGGCGCTGGGACCGTTTAAGCGGGAGATCTGGAACCTGCCGGAGGAGGTTCGCGAGGAGGTGGCCCGCGGACTGGAAGCGCAGTTTGGCTTCCTGTTTGAGCAACTGGGCGTTACGAACACGGCCGACCTGGTCGCGCGTTACATTCGGCTGCCGGAGATTCACAAAACCCCTGCGGACTTCGGGGCGGAAAAGGCCCTCTCTATCAGTGAGGGCCTGGCGGACTGATGTCGCAGTGTAGCCGTGCAGATTTCTGTCACCACGACCGTTCAGGAAAGGAGGCACAATGTTCCATACGATTATCCTTGCCGGGCATTTGGGGCGGGACCCCGAAATGCGGTATCTGCCCAGCGGGCAGCCGGTGACGACCTTTACCGTGGCGACTAACCGTCGCTGGACAGACCAGAGCGGCCAGCAGCATGAGGAAACCATCTGGTTCCGGGTATCGGCTTTCGGCAAACTGGCCGAGCAGTGTAACCAGTACCTGACCAAAGGCCGCGCTGTGCTGGTGGAGGGTCGCTTGCGGCCCAACGAGCGGGGAGAACCCCGAACGTGGGTCGGGTCGGACGGCGTTGTCCGCGCCACATACGATGTCGTTGCAAACACCGTCCGATTCCTGGGCCGGCGCGAGGAAGCCGCCGTGCCAATAGAAGAGGAGATCGCAGAGTACGAAGAGCCCGCCCTGCCCGAAGAGGACATCCCCTTCTGATGCCTCAGCGACAGACCCCTCGCCCACGGGATTGGCACGTTAACGTCGGGCGAAAGTAGTTGTCGGTCGGGGGTCGGTCGGTGGTCCTTGTGCCTGCTTCGTGCTATAATACGACCCGCTTCCAACGCCGTAGTGAACCTTCCCTATAGCGGCAGGCTCCTTCGGGCCTGGGAATGCGACCGAACCTTGCAGTAACTCTGGGTTTCCGGATAGCCCTTTACCGCCTCTGGTTGTTGGGAGAGGCGGGGTTGATGGCCTTATACTCCATGCCGTTCCTGTCACTCAGTGCCGGGTAAAGTACATTTACCCGGCACTTATATTTTTAACGGAATGTTTCGTCTGAATCCAACCCAAGGAGGCCAAGATGATGAACTTCAATTTTAGTCTGGATCGCGAGATACCGGTCCTGGATTGGAGTCCCTTCCTCGCTTCCCGTATGACCCATATGAAAAGTTCTGCTATCCGGGAACTGCTGAAGTTGACCCAGCAGCCCGACGTTATTTCCTTCGCTGGTGGACTCCCGGCTCCTGAGTTCTTCCCCCTTCGGGAGATTGAGGAGGCCTGCCGCTATGTGATCCAGAACGAAGGCGCCCTTGCCCTCCAGTACAGCACCACCGAAGGGTATCTCCCCCTTCGGGAGTGGCTGGCCGCCAATATGCATAAGTACGGTGTCCCCGCAGTGCCGAACAACGTCCTGATCACCGCCGGGTCTCAGCAAGGGTTGGACCTCATTGGCAAGGTTTTCCTGGACCCGGGCGACTACGTGATTACAGAACGGCCGACCTACCTGGGGGCCATTCAGGCCTGGAACGCCTACGGCGCCCGTTACCGGACCGTCTCTCTGGACGACGACGGGATGGTGGTGGATGAGATTGAAGAAGCCTACAACGACGTACTTCGGAAGACCGGCAAACCCCCGAAGTTTATCTACGTCCTCCCCAACTTCCACAATCCCGCTGGAGTGACCCTCTCCCAGGAGCGGCGGGCGAAACTCGCGGAGATCGCTACCCGGTTGAACATCCCGATCGTTGAGGACGACCCCTACGGCCAACTCCGCTTTGAGGGGGAGGACCTTCCGCCCATCTGCACCTATGTGCCGGAGCGCACCATCTATATGAGCACGTTTTCCAAAACGCTTACCCCCGGTCTGCGCCTGGGATGGATCGTTTGCCCCGAGGTCCTGATGCAGCGCTTTGTGATGGCCAAGCAGGGCACCGACCTGCACACCGGGACCTTCGTCCAGTACATTGCGAACGACATCTGCCAGCGGGGATTCCTGAAACCCCACGCTCAGCGGCTGCGCCGGGCCTATCGGGAGCGCCGGGACACGATGCTGGAAGCGCTGGCCGAGTTCTGGCCGGAAGGGTGCTCCTGGACCCGTCCTCAGGGCGGTCTCTTTCTCTGGGCGCGCGTCCCCGAGTCCATCAACACCACCGACTTCCTACGCCGTGCGCTGGAGGAGAAGGTGGCCTACGTTCCTGGCGAGAACTTCTATCCCAACGGCGACGGCGGCTTCAACGCAATGCGGCTCAACTTCTCTTACAGCCCGCCGGACGTTATTGTGGAAGGCATCCGGCGGCTGGGGATCGCGCTCAAGAAGGAATTGCGCATGCTGTGATAGGCGCGCGGGGACGGCGGCCGGAGTGCCGTCGTCCCTGTGCCTCCCTGTGCTCCGGTACCCCGGACGGATTTCTGAGAAGCGGTGGAAGAGCCACTGGAATCAACCGGGCGGAGTGGCTTGACTTTTCCTGCAGACCCACTAAAATGAGAGCGCGCAACTGGAACTTGCCCCCATCACCTCTCTGGGGGCCGCTTTCTCATCCAATCCATCAAGGAGGTAAGCCCAATGTATCCGAAACTGTTCATTCCCGGCCCCACCCATGTACGGAAGGAGATTCTGGAGGCTCAGGCCGTTCCGATGATCGGTCACCGGACTCCGGAATACTCCAAACTCCAGCTGGAAGTGACCCCCAAACTCCAGCAACTTCTCTACACTCAACAGCGAGTTTATCTCTATGCCAGTTCCTCCACCGGCGTGATGGAGGGCTCCATCCGTCAGGCCTCCACCGGCAAGCCCATTCTTTTCACCGTCTGCGGGGCATTCTCCCAGCGCTGGTACGAAATTGGCCAGCAGAACGGCATCCCCTCCGAGAAGATTGAGGTCCCCTGGGGGCAGGCCATCACACCGGAGATGGTGGACGAGGCCCTCTCCCAGAAGGAGTACGACGCCATTACCCTCACGATGAATGAAACCTCCACCGGGGTGATGAATCCGGTCAAGGAGATCGCGGCCCTGGTCCGCCAGAAGTATCCGGACGTGCTCATCCTGGTGGATGCGGTCAGTTGTATGGCCGGGGTGAAGATTGAGTTTGACGCCTGGGGGCTGGACGTCTGCTTCGCGGGCGTACAGAAGTGCTTCGCCCTCCCGCCGGGCCTGACCGTCTGCGCAGTGAGCGACCGGGCGCGGGAGCGGGCCAAGCAGGTCCAGTACCCTGGCCACTACTTTGCCTACGCTCAGATGGACAAGCGATACGAGAAGGGCCAGACCCCCGCGACCCCGGCCATCAGCCTCATCTGGGCGCTGAACAGGCAGATGGACGATATCCTCGCCGAAGGTCTGGAGAACCGCTGGCGCCGCCACCAGGAGATGGCCGCCATCGTCCAGGATTGGGCCCGCCAGTACTTCGCCCTCTTCGCCGACGAGCGCTTCCTCTCCCCCACTGTTACCAATATCACCAACACCCGGGGGATTAGCGTGGAGGGGCTGAACCAGGAACTGCGCAAGCGGGGCGCCATCATCTCCAACGGCTACGGCGACCTGAAGGAGAAGTGCTTCCGCATCGCGCACATGGGCGACCTGACGGTGGAGGACATCCGCTGGTTGCTGGAGCAGATCAACGACATTCTCGGGCTGTAAAGGGGCAAGAGGCAAGAAGCAAGAAGCAGGAAGCAGGAAGCGGAAGGCGGTGAAGGGGGACAACGGTGGCCTGGAAAAACTTTGAGGAGTGGGTTGCCCAGGTACCGGAGAGCATCCGGCAGGATCCCCTCTGGCAATTCCAGGTTTACCCGAAGGCTTTGTTTCTCTCCGACCTGGCCTGGGAGGACACTGACCGGATGATGAAAGACCCGCGCGGCCGGGTGATCGCCGCTCAACTCATCCGCAGTGTGTGCTCCATCTGTGCAAACCTGGAGGAGGGACACGGACGTGGCTTTGGCGCTGAAAACGCGTACTTTCAGCGCGTCGCTTTGGGGTCCGCCCGAGAAGCGCGGGGGTGGTACTACCGGGGGCGCCGCTTCCTCTCGCCGGAAGTCCTCCGACACCGCCTCCAACTTCTGGATGAGATCATCGCCTCTCTCATCCTCTCGTCCCGGGAACAGCGCCGGCGCGGCCAGGCCAAAGTCCGCTCCACTGCCTCTGCCAGCCGACATCGCTGAATTGCATCCTGCGTCTTGCATCCTGCATCTTGCATCCTGCATCTTGCATCC
>DAOUBO010000146.1:0-4740 GCA_034432695.1 Anaerolineae bacterium
CTGCCCACGGCCCGCCCGCAGGGGGCTCCTCGGGCAGGACTCGAACCTGCAACCAACCGGTTAACAGCCGGCCGCTCTACCTGTTGAGCTACCGAGGAAGGCGCTTTTATTATACCGCAGGTTCCGATTTTGTCAACTGCTTGTGCCCTTCGCCGTGCAGGATTTTCCAGACCTGGATGCCCGTCTCCCGAAGGTAGAAGAGGGTCATCAGGCCAGCCGCCGCTGTGACCACCCCCGCGGCGACGAAGATGGTCTGAATGCCCAGGAAGTGCCCCAGGGTGGCGGATAAGCCCTCGGCCAGCGCTGTCCCCCCGGCGACGATCAGCGCGGCCGCCGACTGAACCCGCCCCCGGACCTCGTCGGGAGAAAGGGTCTGGATCATCGTGTCCAGCGCGCCCCGGGCGATGACGGTGCAGATGCCCAGAGTGACCACGCTGAGCAGGACCACCAGATAACTGGGCGCGCAGGCGAAGCCGACGATCGCCCCGCCGGCCAGGACCAGCATCCAGCCCACCAGGAGATGCAGCGAGAACCGCCGGGAGAACCGGGAGGCGACGATGCCCCCCAGGATGGAGCCGATCCCCAGCGCGCTCATAGCCCCCCCGTACTCCAGACCGCCCGCCCCCAGCCGGATCTTGAGGTGGGGGATGGCCAGGAGGACGATGGCCCCGATGCCCAGCGTCGCCACGCCGACGACGGGGAGCACCCGACGCAGGGAGGGAGTGGCCTGGATGAACCTGAGGCCCCCCTTCATATCCTGCCACAGCGTGCGCCGGGGGGCCGGGCCGAAGTCGCCGTTCCGCTGCGAGGGGATGCGGATGAGCAGGATGGTCATAGCCGAGATGACAAAGGTTACGCTGTCAAAGATGATCGCGGCTGGCCATCCCCAGAGTTCCACGATGGTTCCGGCGACCGTCGGGCCCACGACCAGCGCGAGGATGTAACTCCCCTGAATGAGCCCGTTGGCGGTCAGGAGCAGGTGTTCGGGAACGATGTTGGGGATGCTGGCGTTCCGGGCCGGGTAGAAGAATGCACCGACCATCGCCAGGCCCGCCGCGGCCAGATAGAGGATCCACAGGTCCCCGGACGACCGAACCAGAAGGGCGGCCAGGACCAGCACCGCCCGCAGCAGGTCGGAGGCCACCATCACCCACCGGCGGTCCATCCGGTCTGCGATCACGCCGCCCACCAGGCCGAACAGGACCTGGGGGAGGGCCAGGGAGAGCGCGGGGATCAGGAGGGCCAGAGGTGAGGCCGAGAAGTGGGTGATGAGAGTGACGGCCGCGATCAGCACACACTGATCGCCCACCTGGGAAAGGAGTTGCCCTACCCAGAGGATCACGAAGTCCCGGTGCTCCAGCAGGTCATGCAGAGCCTCCCGGCGGGTAAGCGGCGATGCCATTGTCGCCATCCTGCGTCCGGTCTCCGGCGTCAGCGAAGCAGCGGTAAGGTCTTCCATATGGGAACGCCCATCCTTGGACGAGTTACCGGTCCAGCCACTCCGCCGCGGCTCTCGGGAGCATCGTCATCGGGCCCCGGCGGATGGTCGGGCCGGGCAGGGAGTTCAGGAAAAGCCGCCCGTACGCCCGGGTCAGGAGCCGCCGGTCAAAGACGGCCACCACGCCCCGATCGGTGCGGGTCCGAATCAGGCGGCCAAAGCCCTGCAGAAAACTCAGGATCGCCTCCGGAACGGCGTATTCCAGGAAGGGGTCCTCAAAGGTCTCCGACCGCGCGGCGAAGATGGGGTCGGAGGGGACGTTGAAGGGGAGTTTGGCGATGGCCAGACAACTGAGCGCCTCGCCGGGGACGTCCACCCCTTCCCAGAAACTGCGGGTCCCCAGGAGGACGGCCCGCTCGGTGGTCCGGAAGTTCTCCAGCAACTGGGTGCGGGAGAGCCCCTGCCCCTGGGCGAGGACAACGATGTTCTCCCGGGCCAGGGGCGCCGTGATGGCGCGCGCTGTGGCCCGCAACTGGCTGTGCGAGGTAAATAGGGCCAGCGCGCGTCCGCGCGTCGCCTTGAAGAGGGCGACCATCCCCTCCTCTACCGCCCGCTGATACCCCGGCTGTCCCGGTTCCGGGATGTCCTCCACCAGGTAGACCAGCGTGGAGGAGGCGTAGTCAAAGGGGGAGCCCACGGCCAGTTCGTCCGCCTCCCACGCGTGGAGCCGCTCCCGCAGGAAGTCAAAACTCCCCCCCGTACGGAGTGTCGCCGAGGTCAGGATCACCGTCTTTTTCTTGTTGAACAGGTGCTCCTGAAGCAGCGGCCCCACATGGAGCGGCGCGGCGTGGACGGAGAGGGGGGTCTGTCCCGGCCCGACCTCTGCCCAGTAGATGGTCTTCGGGTCCGGATGACAGACGAACCGGTGCAACTGATCGTGGATCTCCTCCAGCGAACGGGCCAGGCCCATCAGGGAGGCATAGAGGTCGTCGGCGTTCCGGAGCCCCAGTCCGGCCAGGTCGTCTATCGCGCCGGCCATCCGGGCCAGCCCGTCGGCGACGGCCTTCAGGGGGACGCGGGCCCTGTCCCAGGCGATCTCCACCCCGCTCCAGCCCGGCTGGGCCCGCTGGGCCGGGGTAATCCGGACGGCCTGGGCGTAGGGGCTCTCGGTGTTTTCCACCCTCGCTTCCTCCACAAACGCTTCCAGACAGTCAAAGAATTCGTCCACCGCCAGGAGGGCCCGCTGGACGGCCTGGGCGATGGTCTGGGCGAACTCCTCCACCTTGAGGACGACCTCCCGCTCCAGGCGGGCGGCGCGGCAGCGAGTCAGCACCTCTCCCACCAGGCCGGAGATGGCCCCGGCCCCGCGCGGGTGTCCCACCTCCTCCAGCAGGCGACGGATTCCCCGGCGGTCGGCCTCAAAGGAGAGGCCATTGGTGGTAGCGGCCTCCAGGTGATGGGCCTCATCCACGATGAGGTACTGGTACTCCGGGAGGGCCCGGTTCTCCACCGCGACGTCTGCCAGCAGGAGGGCGTGGTTGACGATAACCAGGTGTGCTGCCTCGGCCGCCTCCCGCGCGCGGTAGAAGAAGCACTCCCGTCGGTGGAAAAAGCGACACCGCTCCGGCTCGCAGCCGTCAAACTCCGCGGAGACGTTCTGCCAGAGGGCCCGATCGGCGGGCGTGGGGAGGAAGAGGCTATCCCCGTCGCCGTCTATGGTGTTGGGCAGCCAGACCAGGATGCGCGCCAGGACATCCATTTCCTCCGGTGAGGACGGGCCAACCTGGCGGAAGGCGGCCAGGCGGGCCGGGCAGAGGTAGTGGGATCGGCCCTTGAGGACGGCGGCGCGGAAGTCCAGGGAAAGGGCCCGCTCCAGGTCGGGGAGGTCCTTGCGGTACAGTTGTTCCTGCAGGTTGATGGTGTTGGTGGAGATGACGACCCGCTCAGAGTTCTGGACGGCCCAATGGAGGGCCGGGATCAAATAGGCCAGGGATTTTCCGACGCCCGTGGGGGCTTCCACCATCAGGTGGCGGCCCTCGTTGAAGGCACGGGCGACAGCCCGCAGCATCTCCACCTGTTGCGGGCGGTGCTCGTAGTTGGGGAAGCGGCGGGCAAACGCTCCGTCCTCCTCCAGCAATGCGGCAAGCCGGTCCGGGTCCAGCGGCCGGGGCTGGCGGGCCGGTTGCAGAGGCCGCGCGTCGGGGGGGACGGCGAAGAGAGGGCCTCCCTCCGGCCGCCCCAGTTTCGCGGCCAGGTGGGCCCCGATGGTCGTATTTGGGATCCCCCGCGCGGCCCGCCGCAGTGCCAGGCGGAAAAACTCCGCCGGGGGCCAGTCGGCCCGTTCCCCCAGGCGGATCAGTTCCTCCAGGAGGGAAGGCGCCAGCGCCGTTGCCCGGTCCAGCAGAGCGAGGAAAAGTCGGTGGACGGTTCGGGCATCGTCCAGCGCGCGGTGGGAGACGGGGGGCGGGAAGCCCAGCATGGAGGCCAGGGCCTCCAGGCTGTAGCGGCGCGCGTCGGGGGCCAGGACGGAGGCCAGTTTGAACGTGTCCAGGTATCGGTTCTGCTGGAGAATGCCGAACCGGCGGAGAAAGGCCAGGTCCTGATCCACGCTGTGGCCGACGACGACCCGGTCGCCGACAAAGGATGCCAGTCGGGGGAGGATGGAGGCCAGGCGCGGCGCGCCCGCCACGTCCTCGTCCCGGATGCCGGTGAGGACGGTGACCTCGTGGGGGATCGGGCGGCCGGGGTGGACGAAAGTGCTGAACTCATCCAGCACCTCCTCACCCCGGAACTTCACCGCGCCGATCTCAATCACTGTATCCCGCGCGGGGTCGGTGCCCGTTGTCTCCAGGTCTAAGGCGACGTATACCGGGAACATTCCAGGAAGATTATGCCACAGCCCGGGCAGATGTCAATATGGGAATCCCGGGCGGGCGTAAGGGCAACCGGCAGATCGCCCTGATCGGGGGGCAACCGGCAGATCGCCCTGATCGGGGGGCGACCGGCAGGTCGCCCTGATCGGGGGGCGACCGGCAGATCGCCCTGATCGGGGGGGCGACCGGCAGTCGCTCCTACCTGGGCCTTCACCGACCCCGTACGGCGCGGCAAGATAAATCGTGTAGCGCAAGATTCCTGGACTTTGGATAAACCACCAGGGTGTAAGCCGAAATTATGAAGTTTGACAAATTAATCCAGACACGTAGTACTATCAGGGGAAAGCGCCGAGATGGAGGTGCACAACCATTCCAAAGCGATTCCGGATTGAATTAACCCCTGATCAGCGCCACAAAATGGAGCAAATG
>DAOUBO010000147.1:0-1608 GCA_034432695.1 Anaerolineae bacterium
TTCCCGAAAGCGAAACTGGCAGAATGTGCAACCGCTGTACTGATGGAATACGGGGACGAAGTGCTGCAGTACGCCCCGGCCCGAGGCTTCCGTCCCCTGCGCGCCCACATCGCCGCAGAGACCGGCGCCGGCGAGGACCAGGTCATCATCGGGCAGGGGTCCCTGCAGTTGCTGGACCTGCTGGCCCGGATGCGGATTCAGCCCGGCGACGTCGCCTACACCGAAGAGCCTTCCTACGACCGGGCCATCACCGTCCTGCGGCGGGCCGGGGCGCGGGTCGTGGGCATCCCCCTCCAGGACGACGGGCCGGACGTGGAGGCGCTGGAGGAACGGCTGCGGGGCGGCGAGCGCCCCGTCCTCTTCTACCTGGTCCCCGACTTCCAGAACCCCAGCGGGTCGGTGATGGCCGCAGCGAAGCGGGAGCGGGTCGCCCAACTGGCCCGCGAGTACGGTTTTCTGGTGGTGGAGGACCTCCCCTACCGCCGTCTCCGCTACCGGGGCACCGACCTCCCCACCCTGCGGGACTTCGCCCCGGAGCGGGTCGTCCAGATGTCCTCCTATAGCAAACTCATCAGCCCGGGCCTGCGGGTCGGCTACGCCGTCGTCCCCGCCGACCTGGCGGAGCCGCTGGCGAAGATGGCAGAGGATACCTACATCAACGCCAGTTACCTCAACCAGGCGATGGTCTACGAGTTCATCCGCCGGGGCTGGATGGAGCCGCACCTGGAGTACCTGAAAGCCCTCTACCGCCCCCGGCTGGAAGCGATGCTGGACGCGCTGGAGGAGCACCTGGGGGGCCGGGCGACCTGGCATCACCCGGACGGCGGCTTCTTCGTGGGCCTGTACCTCAACAGTTCAGTGCGGGCGGAGGACCTGCTCCGGCGGGCCCAGGAGGCCGGCCTGCGGCTGACCGATGGCCGCGGCTTCTTCGCCAACGGCGGCGGCGACGGTTTCGTCCGTCTCCCCTTCTGCGCGCTGACGCCCGAGGAAATCCGCGAGGGGATCAGAAGACTGGCGGAGATCGCCGGGTAAGTATCCCGGGCTGGACTCTGGCGAATTTTGCTTTGGGACGCGGATGAACGCGGATGGACGCGGATAAATTTTGAGAATCATAAAATCTGCGGGCGAAGCCTGCGAAAATCGGCGTCCCATCTGTATCCTTCGCGGTCTTTGCGGTTGAGAAGGCCTGGAGACAATGCCTGCTTCCTGGCAGTTCCCGCCCTATATCTGGCCGCTGGTTGGGACGGGGGCGCTGGCCCTGATCCTGGCCCTCGTCGCCTGGCGGCGCCGCCCCGCTCCCGGCGCCGTGCCGCTGACCCTGCTCCTGCTGGCCGCGGCGGAGTGGTCCGGCTGCTACGCCCTGGAACTGGCCAGCCGGGAGCGTTCCCTCGCGTTCGCCTGTGCCCGGATGGGGTATCTGGGCATCGTCACGGTGCCGGCGGCCTGGCTGGCCCTGGTGCTCCAGTACACGGGGCGGGAAAACTGGCTGGCCCGCCGCCGCTGGCTCCCTCTGAAGGCCGGGCCCGCCCCCCCAGGTGCTCCTCCAGCGCGTCCAGCATCGCTTCCAGCCGGGGGCGGTAGAGGGCTTTCAGGTACTCCAGGTGCGGC
>DAOUBO010000148.1:0-1860 GCA_034432695.1 Anaerolineae bacterium
TGCCGGGGATGGTGGAGGCCGCTTATCCCCGGGCCACGCCCGCCATGTCCGGCCTGGGGTACATGCAGTTCCGGCCCTACTTTGAGGGCCAGGCGACGCTGGCGGAAGTGGTCGCCCAGATCAAACGGGATACCCGTCGCCTGATCCGTCATCAGTACGCCTGGTTCCGGCTCCACGATCCTCGCATCCGCTGGTTTGACGCTGATCGCACCACGCCGGAGGAGATCCTGGCCTTCGTGCGGGCGTGGCTGAGGGAGTCTGCAGGCCAGGATTTTACCACTTGAGGCTGAGAGGACCTGCATAAGGAGGTACAATGGCCCTGCTCTTTCTGGATACCGCCGATCTGAACGAAGTCCGGGAAGCCGCCAGTTGGGGGATTCTGGACGGCGTCACCACGAACCCCACGCTGATGATGCGGGCCGGCACCGCCGACCTGAAAGCGACCACGCTGGAGATCGTCCGCATCGTCCAGGGGCCGGTCAGCGCGGAGGTGATCAGCACCGAAGCCGCCGGGATGATTGAGGAGGCGCGGGAAATCCTCTCCTGGTCCGAGCACGTCTTCGTCAAAATCCCCTGTACGGTGGAGGGGCTGAAGGCGATGCGGGAGATCTCCCGCTGGCCCAACGGCCGCATCAACGCGACGCTCATCTTCTCCCCCACCCAGGCATACCTGGCGGCCAGGGCCGGAGCCACCTACGCTTCCATCTTCGTTGGCAGGATGGACGACGCGGGGCTGGACGGCCTGGAGGTGGTTCGGCAGACCAGGGCCATCTTTGACAACTACGGTCTGGCCTGCAAGGTTCTGGCCGCCAGCATCCGACATCCGGCCCACGTCGTCGGGGCCCTGCTGGCCGGGGCAGACATCCTGACCGTCCCCTTCGCCGTGCTCCAGCAGATGGTCCGCAGCCCTTTCACCGACGCGGGCCTGGAGCGCTTCCTGGCCGACTGGCGGAAAGTCGCCGGTTCCCGCTAACCCGCCGAAGCCGCGCCGACCATGCCGCTTCCCCATGTCGTCGCCATCCGACACATTCAGGTGGAGACGCGCCGGGTTCGCACCTTCGTTCTGGACACCGCGCTTCCGGAGGCGGAGCCGGGGCAGTTCGTGATGCTCTGGCTTCCCGGCGTGGACGAAAAGCCCTTCTCCATCGCGGCGCCTGATCCGCTGATGCTGACGGTGGCGCGAGTCGGGCCCTTCAGCACCGCGCTCCACCAGGCGCGCGAGGGGGACCGGGTGGGGATTCGCGGCCCCTTCGGCCGGGGCTTCTCGCTGCTGGAGGACCGTCCGGCCCTGCTGGTGGGCGGCGGTTACGGGATCGCTCCCCTTTATTTCCTGGCGGTGCGGGCGCTGGAGCGGAGGATCCCCGTCACCGTCGTCATCGGCGCCCGGCGGGCCAACGACCTCATCTACGTGGACCGCTTCCGGGCCCTGGACGTAGAACCGGTTATCGCCACGGACGACGGGTCCATCGGCCTGAAGGGCACAGCGGTGGACGCCGCTGCCCGCCTGCTCCATGGCGACCCTCCCCCCGCGATCTACGCCTGCGGGCCGGAGCCGATGCTGGTGGCTCTGGTACATCTTTGCCAGGAGCGGGGGGTCTCGGGCCAGATGAGCGTAGAGCGATATATGAAGTGTGGCTTCGGCATCTGCGGACAGTGTGCGCTGGACGGGATGCTGGTCTGTCAGGACGGGCCGGTGTTCACGGCCGAACAACTGGCGGGCCTGACGGAGTTCGGCCGCTTCTGCCGGAGCGCCACGGGTCGCCAGATGCCCCTGTAAGCCGTAGATTGATCTTGTGGTGTGACCACCTACTGGTCAGTTAACCGCAATTTTGTGGGTCTGCATACCCTAATTTTAAACTT
>DAOUBO010000149.1:0-1943 GCA_034432695.1 Anaerolineae bacterium
ATGGTGGTCTCGGTGGTCCACCCGATGATCGTCGCCGGGGCCTCCTGGCTCCCCTTCATCCTGGCGATGGTGGAGCGGGTGGTCCAGCAGCGGCCCGCGCTGGGCGGCCGGCCCGCCAGCCTCCCCTGGGCCGTCCTGGGGGCGGTGGGGCTGGGCTGCCAGATGCTGGCCGGCCACGCCGAGAATACCTACTTCGTCCTGCTGGTGACCGGCGCGTACATCGTGTGGCGGCTGGCAGTTCCTCATCCCTCCCCGCGGCCGCCCCGCCGGGGCCGGATCGCGGCCCTCCTCTGGCTGGCTCTGATGCTGGCCCTGGGGCTGGCGCTGGGCGCGGTCCAGTTCATCCCCCTCTACGAGGTGGCCTCCCTGGGCTTCCGGGGCGCCCAGGCCGCGCCAACCCTCCAGCAGGTCCTGGGCTGGGCCTACCCGCCCCGACGGCTCATTGCCTTCCTCATCCCCAACTTCTTCGGCAACCCGGCCCACCACGCCTACTTTGACCTCTTCCGGTGGCAGACCGTCCCCTTCACCGTCAACGCGGAGGGCCAGCCCATCCTCAGCCCGGATTGGGACGTGAAGAACTACGTGGAGGGCGGGGCGTATCTGGGGTTGCTCCCCCTCTTCCTGGCCGCGCTGGCCATTTCCCGTCTCACGTTTCACGTATTCCCGTTTCACGTATTCCGTAGACCTCGCCCTGCTTCCTGCCCATTTCCTCCTGCTTCCTGCCTCTTTTTCCTCCTTCTGTCCCTCTTCTCCCTGGCCTGCATCTTCGGCACGCCCGTCTACGCGCTGGTCTACGCGCTCCCGTACCTGCACCAGTCCCACTCCCCCTTCCGGTGGGTCTTCCCGCTGACCCTCTCCGTGGCGGTCCTGGCGGCCTTCGGCACCGACGTCGTTCGCGCTCAGTTCGTAGTCAGCCACGCAGCGCCCCGCGCCGAGGCGAAGCGGAGTGGCCAGTTCGTAGTCAGCCACGAAGCGCCCCGCGCCAAAGGCGCTCGCGCCGAGGCGAAGCGAAGTGGCGCCGCGCCAAAATTCCCCCTTCGCCTGCTCCTCCTGGACGCCGCCCCCTCCGCCGTGACGGTCCTGGCCGCGCTGGCCTTCTGGGGCGGAGTGCTCACCCTGATCGGGCTGGTCGCCAGCCGCGTCTTCTTCCCCCGCATAGAGCCGCTGGTGGAGCGGGCCTTCTGGAGCCTGGCCCTGGCCCCCTCCGGCTTCCCCGACCACCGGGCCTTCTACTCCTACGAGTTCCGCTGGATCGCGCTCTTCGGCCTCCTGCTGGTTGCGACCGGCATCGTCCTGCGGGTCAGCCAGTGCCCCATCTACCTCGGGCGCCGAAACGGCGTCCCTGTCTGGCAGCCCCTGGCCGTGCTGGTGCTGGTGGTGGACTTCGTCACCTTCGGCGCGGGTTTCAACCCCGCCGTGGACCCGAAACTCCTGGACTACACCCCGCCGGTGGTGGAGTTCCTCCGGCAGGACACCTCCCTCTGGCGGTACGCCACCTTTACCCCGCCCGGCACGACCAAGACGATGAACGCCAACTCCGGCATGCTCTACGACCTCCAGACCGTCGCCGGGTACGATTCCATCTTCCCCGCCCAGTACGCCGACTATATGGCGCTCATTGAGCCCCAGGACGAACTCCCCTACAACCGCATCGCCTCCCTGCGGACCTGGTCGGCCCTGGATAGTCCCCTGCTGGACATGCTCAACGTCAAGTACATCCTCACCGAGGTGGAGATTCCCAACCCGGCCAAATACCGCCTCGTCTATCAGGACCGGGCGGTGCGGGTGTACGAGAACCTGGGGGTCCTGCCCCGCGCGTTCACCCTCCCGACCTCCGCCGCCGTCTTCGCGGAGGACGTGGCGGCGGCCCTCCGCACCTACGACGTCCACCACCACGTCGTTCTGGACGCGGGCTGCGGGTCGGCCGCGTCGTCTCCCCGGCC
>DAOUBO010000150.1:0-3862 GCA_034432695.1 Anaerolineae bacterium
CCCGCACCTCCGCCTCGCGCCCGTCGCGCCCTCCCCCCCTCCATTGAACTGGGCCGGGCCGGCGTCCGCACTCTCATCGTGGACGACAAGCACCGCCTGGGCGGGAAACTGGTCCTCCAGACCCACAAGTTCTTCGGGTCGGTGGACGCCTGCTACGCCGGGACGCGCGGGATTGACATCGCCGCCAAACTGGAGCAGGAGGTCCGCCAGTACGAGAACGTCCAGGTCTGGCTGAACTCCACCGCCCTGGCCGTCTTCTCCGACCGGAAGGTGGGGGTCCTGCGGGAGGGCAACCGCTATGTCCTGGTCCAGCCCCACGTCCTGCTGGTCGCCACGGGCGCGCGGGAGAAGTCCCTGGTCTTCCGGGGCAACACTCTCCCCGGCGTCTACGGCGCGGGCGCGTTCCAGACGCTGGTGAACCGGGACCTGGTGCGCGCGGCCCGGCGGCTCTTCGTCGTCGGCGGAGGGAATGTGGGCCTCATCGCGGCCTACCACGCGCTCCAGGCCGGCATCCAGGTCGTCGGCCTCTGCGAGGCGCTCCCGGAATGCGGCGGCTACAAGGTCCACAGGGACAAACTGGTCCGTATGGGCGTCCCCATCTACACGTCCCACACCATCCTCAGCGCCAACGGCGAGAGGGAGGTGGAGTCGGTGACCATCGCCCGGATTGACGAACGCTGGCAGCCGATCCCCGGCACGGAGAAAACCTTCGCCTGCGATACGGTGCTGATCGCGGTGGGACTGGACCCGGTGGACGAGTTCTACCATAAGGCGAAAGAATTCGGCCTGCCGGTCTACGCGGCGGGGGACGCGGAGGAGATCGCCGAGGCGTCGGCAGCGATGTTCACGGGACGCATTCGGGGGCTGGAGATCGCCCGCGCGCTGGGCCGGGACGTGGGGGAAGTCCCCCCGGAGTGGCACCGGACCGCCGAAGTCCTCAAATCCCGCCCCGGCGCCGTGGTCCGGGAGGACATCCCGGAGAAGGAGGAGGGGGTCTTCCCCGTCCTCCACTGTTCCCAGGAGATCCCCTGCAACCCCTGTACGTCCGTCTGTCCCCAGAAGTGCATCGTCATTGAGGGGGAGGATATTCGGGGGCTGCCGGAGTACGTGGGCGAGGGGTGCATCGGCTGCGAGCAGTGCGTTGCCATCTGCCCGGGGCTGGCGATCACGCTGGTGGACTACCGCCAGGACCCCCAGTACCCCACCGTCACCATTCCCTACGAGTTTCCGCCGGAGACGATTCACGAGGGGGATGTGGTGACCGTCCTGGATACGGAGGGGAACGTGCTGGGGAACGTGGAGGTGATGAAGGTGCGGGCGCCGAAGTTCGCCGACCGGGCGCTGCTGGTGCGGGTGCGGGCGCCCCGGGAGATCGCCCGCCGCATCGCCGGCATCCGGGTCCAGGAGCCGACGGTGGCGGAGCCGGAGGCGGTCTACGTTCCCCGGATGCTGGAAGACGAGATCGTCTGCCGCTGCGAGCGGGTGACGGTGGGGGAGATTCGGGCCCTCATTCGCGCCGGCGTCCGGGACATGAACCACCTCAAGGGGATCACCCGCGCCGGGATGGGCGCCTGCGGCGGCAAGACCTGCACCAACCTCATCAAACGCATCTTCCGGGAGGAAGGGGTCCCACCGGAGGAGATCACGGAGAGCGTGAAGCGGCCCCTGTTCGTGGAGGTTCCGCTGGGGGTGTTCGCAGGCATTTCGGAGGAGGAGATCCCGGCGGAGGCCCCGCCCACCCGGAAGGATGTCCATCGGTGGGGGATGTAGGCCCGCGTTTTCACCCACACCCGCACAGGAGGAAGTTTCTATGTCCGATAAACGGTTTCTTCGTTTTCCTGACGGCTTCATCTGGGGCACGGCCACATCGGCCTACCAGATTGAGGGGGCGTGGAACGAGGACGGTAAAGGTCCGTCCATCTGGGACACCTTCTGCCACGAGCATCCGGAGAAAATCTACAAGGGCCACAACGGCGACGTGGCCGCCGATCATTACCACCGCTGGCAGGAGGATGTGGGGATTATGGCTGAACTGGGGCTCAGGGCCTACCGGTTCTCCATCTCCTGGCCGCGCATCCTGCCGGAAGGGACCGGCCGGGTCAACCCCGCGGGCCTGGATTTCTACGACCGGCTGGTGGACGCACTGCTGGAGCGGGGGATTGAGCCCGTCGTCACCCTCTACCACTGGGATCTGCCCCAGGCCCTGCAGGACAAGGGGGGCTGGCCCTGGCGCGATATTGTCCACGCCTTTGCCGAGTACGCCCGCGTCGTCGCAGAGCGGCTGGGCGATCGGGTAACCTGGTGGATCACCCACAACGAGCCCTTCGTGATGGCTCTGCTGGGCTACTTCTTCGGAGACTTCGCCCCCGGCATCCAGGACTTCACCGCCGCCCTGAAGGCCGCGTTCCACCTGCTCCTCTCCCACGGATACGCTGTCCAGGCCATCCGCAGTACCGTCTCCCGACCCGTCAAAGTCGGCATCACCCTGAACCTGAGCCCCGTCCATCCCGCCAGCAACTCCGAGGCGGACCGGGAGGCCGCGCGGCGAATGGACGGCATCCTGAACCGGATGTTTCTGGACCCCATTTTCTTTGGCCGGTTCCCGGAGGATATGCAGGCGCTGCTGGGCGCTCTGCTCCCGGAGGTCTCGCCGGAGGACGCGCAGATTCTGACCACGCCGATGGATTTCCTGGGGGTCAACTACTACTCCCGCGCCGTCGCCCGCCACGATCCCTCTTTCCCGGTGATGGAACTGGCCCAGGTCCATCCCGAAGGGAGTGAGTACTCCCAGATGTGGGAAATCTATCCGCCGGGGATGTACGAACTGCTGATGCGGGTCTGGAAGGATTATCGGCCTCCCGTCATCCTGGTCACGGAGAACGGCGTCCCGGTGCCCGACGGGGTGGACTTTGACGGGCGCGTGCGGGACGAGCGGCGCATTCGTTACCTGCGGGACCACATCGCCCAGGTCCATCGGGCCATCACCGACGGCGCGCCGGTCCAGGGCTACTTCGTCTGGTCGCTCCTGGATAACTTTGAGTGGGCCCACGGCTACCGGATGCGCTTCGGGCTGGTCTACGTGGACTACGATACCCAGAAGCGGTACATCAAGGACAGCGGGCGCTGGTATGCCCAGGTCATCCGCGAAAACGGGGTCTGGGTGGAGGAATAGGTTGCTCCCCCGTGTACGCTCTCAGGAGGTGTCCTATGGCAGTTAAAGTCACCTGGTATGGTCATGCCTGCATCGGCATAGAGGTGGGAGGCCACTTCCTGCTGGTGGACCCCTTCCTCACGGGCAACCCGCGGGCCGCCGTCGCCCCGGACGCCCTGCGGCCCGACTACATCCTGGTCTCCCACGGCCACGGCGACCACGTGGGGGACGCGCTGGAGATCGCCCGCCGCACCGGAGCCACCGTCATCAGCAACTTTGAAATCTGCAACTGGTTCCAGGCCCAGGGCCACGCCAATATCCACCCCCACCACATCGGTGGCGGCTTTCCCTACCCCTTCGGCTACCTGAAACTGACCATCGCCCATCACGGCTCCGCTCTCCCCGATGGCTCCTACGGCGGCAACCCCTGCGGCTTCTTCATCAAAACGGCGGAGGGCCCCCACATCTACCTGGCCTGCGACACCGGCCTCTTCTACGACATGAAACTGATCGGCGAGGAGGGGGTGGACCTGGCGGTCCTGCCCATCGGCGACAACTTCACCATGGGCCCGGACGATGCGCTGCGGGCGGTGAAACTGCTGATGCCCCGCAAGGTCGTCCCCATCCACTACGACACCTTTGAGGTTATCCGCCAGGACCCCCACGCGTGGGCGGAGCGGGTGCGGGCGGAGACCTCCGCCGAGCCCGTCG
>DAOUBO010000151.1:0-1739 GCA_034432695.1 Anaerolineae bacterium
GGCCGGGGAAGAGGTGTTTGCCCACAGCGCGGCAGGCGAAGCCGTGGGTGCAGAGGCCGTGCATAATCGGCCCCTCAAAGCCGCTGGCACGGGCGAAGTCCGGGTCCACGTGCAGCGCGAAGGTATCGCCGGAGAGGCGGTAAATCAGCGGCTGGTCCCGCGACGGGCACTGCTCTTCCACGAAGTCCGGCGGGCGGTCCGGGAAGGCGAACTCCTCCTTCGGCGGCGGATCCCCGCCGAATCCCCCGTCCAGCCGCCCGAAGAGGGTCATGATGTTGGTGAACCGCCGGCGGCCGGCGGAGCCGGTGGTCACCGCCTCGGCGACGACGAACGCCCCCTTCCCCTCCCCCCGGTCGTAGACGCGGGTGATGCGCCCCTCGGTGGTCAGCGTGTCCCCCTCCGGGGAGAGCGGCGCGTGGAAAATCGTCTCCTGCTCCGCGTGCAGGAGCCCGGCCAGGTTGATCCCGGAGCGGGCGACGACCTCGGCGAAGAAGGGATAGGCCAGTGGCACCGCGAAGGAGGGGATGATCTTGAGGCGGTTCTCGTAGACGTACTCCAGTTCGTCAAACCCGGCTCCGACCCCCAGCGCGTAGAGGACGGCCTCTTTCCAGGAGTACTGGGTGGTTATTGGTCCGATCTTCTTGCCGACGGCATCCAGGTTGATGGGCATTGGGCGCCTCCCGTATCGGTTATTCGTCTTCGTTTCGTCAAACCCCCGGCGATGTCCCGCTCTTGAGAACCCCACACCGTCAGCGAGGCCCGATCGGTTCGGGTTGCGCCAGGCCATCCGCTGCATCTCCGGCCAGACTTCGCAGGAGATAGACCCGCCCCGTGGGACGGAACAGTGTGAGCCAGCACCGCGTCAATCTGCGCTCCTTCGCGTCCGGAGCAATTTTCAACCGTGCAGCATCCCCTGAAATGTGGTACAATTCCTATCAGTCCAACACAACCTGCGAGGAGGGCCTATGGACACGTTGACGCTTCCCCCACCGCGCACCGATGGGCCGATGTCGCTGGAGGCCGCGATCGCCGCCCGGCGCTCCGTCCGGGCATTCACCCCCCAGGACCTGACGCCGGAAGAGGTCAGCCAGTTGCTCTGGGCCCTGCAGGGCATCACTGGCCCCAGGGACCACTTCCGGGCGGCGCCGACAGCGGGCGCCTGCTGCCCGCTGGAGGTCTACGTCTGCCGGGCGGACGGGGTCTGGCGCTACCGCCCCCAGGGGCACCGCCTGGAGCGCCACCTCACGGAGGACGTCCGGGCACGGCTGGCGGAAGCGGCCTGGAACCAGAAATTCATCGCCCAGGCCCCCGTCGTCTTCGCCATCAGCGCGGTCTTTTCCCGCACCACCCGCCGCTACGGGGAACGGGGCCGCATCCGCTACGTTCCAATGGACGTGGGACACGCGGCGCAGAACCTGCTCCTTCAGGCCGTCGCCCTGGGGCTGGGGAGCGTCCCCGTCGGGGCCTTTGACGACGCCGCTGTCGCACGCGTCCTGGCCCTACCTGCCGAGGAGGAGCCCCTCTACCTGCTCCCGGTGGGCCACCCACGCAAAGAATAAGTCGCCGACGATGAGCGCCTCCGCGGTCATCCCCCGCGTGCTCTGCTTCCTCCTCTCCGGCGAGGAGGTTCTGCTCCTGCGCCACGCGCCGAACCGGCCGGACTGGCCCGGCCGATATAACGGCATCGGCGGCCCCCGGGGGGCGGGGGAGGGACGGCGCCCCGCCGCCGGGCGGGGGGG
>DAOUBO010000152.1:0-1583 GCA_034432695.1 Anaerolineae bacterium
TTCTTTCCGCTTTGAGGCCCATTCCCGTCGGGTTGATCCAGCGCCTCTCCCGGTATACGCCGTGGGTGCCCGACCTCTGGCGCTGGCTGGAGCAGACGGATGAGCCCTTTGACCTGGTGGCGGGGATGACGATTTGCTTTGAGCCGCTGATGGAAGCGGGGCTGCGGTTCGCCCGCCGGCGAGGGATCCCCTTCGTCGCTTATCCGTTAACCCACCTGGGGGCCGGTCCGCAGCCCGGCGCCGATGCCCTCAGCCGTTTTTACACGATGCGACATCAGGTGGCGCTGGTGCGGGCCAGCGACGCCGTTGTCGCCCAGACTCCGACCGAGCAGAATTTCTACGTTCAGCAAGGCGTCCCCCCGGAGCGAATCGTGGTGGCAGGCCCGGGCGTGAATCCGGAGGAGGTCCTGGGCGGGGATGGGGCGCGCTTTCGGGCCCGATATGATATTCGCGGGGCGCTTGTTGCCTCTATTTCCAATCTCTCATATGATAAGGGAACATTTCACCTGGTGGAAGCCGTGCGCCGCCTCCGCCGGAGGGGCCGGGAAGTGACCCTGGCGCTGGCCGGGACCGCCCTCCAGCCCTTCCGGCGTTACTGGGAGCGCCTGGCTCCAGGTGACCGGGAGGGCATCCTCGTGCTGGGTCCGATTGACCATGAGGAGAAACGGGACTTGCTGGCGGCGTGCGATGTGTTCGCTATGCCCTCCCGCACCGATTCCTTCGGCATCGTCTACCTGGAGGCCTGGCTTTATCGGAAACCCGTTATCGCCGCCCGCACCTGGGGGGTCACCGATGTGGTCCGGGATGGGGAAAACGGCCTGGTTGTCCCCTTTGGCGATGTGGACGCCCTGGCCGAGGCGATCGCTTCCCTGATAGACCGCCCGGACCTTAGGGAGGCGATGGGCAGAAGGGGAGAGCAGGCGGTTTGGTCCCTGCATACCTGGGATCGGAAATACCCGCTGGTTCGCGATCTCTACCTTCGCCTGACCGGGAGCTGGTGATGCGCATCCTCCACGTCGTCCATCAGTATCCCCCGGACAGGGTCGGGGGGGCGGAGCTCTATACCCAGGCCGTCTCCCGGGCGCTGGCCCGGCGGGGCCATGGGGTCGCCGTCTTCTACCGCCGGGATGCTCCAGGCCAGGGGATGAGCCAGCGCGAGGAAGAGGGAGTCCGGGTCTACGCGGCCTGGGATGGGGTGGCCGGGACAGCCCGCCGTTTCCTGCTCACCTTTGGCGATCGGTTTCTCCACAGGGCCTTCTCCCAGGTGCTGGACGAGTTCTGTCCGGAAGTTGTCCATATCCAGCATCTGATGGGGCTTCCCGTTTCTCTGGCGGACGAAATGCAGCGGCGTGGCTTCCCCATGGTCGTCACCCTGCGCGATTACTGGTGGGTCTGTGCCAATGCCCAGTTGCTGACCAACTACAGCGGGGAAATCTGCGACGGCCCCCGGGGATACTGGAACTGCGCCCGATGCGCCCTGGCCCGGGCCGGACATCCCCGGCTACAGGTGGCCTCTCCGTTCCTGGCCTCCGTTATGGCCCTTCGCAACCGCCTGCTGCGTCGTGTGGTGGAAACGGCGCAGG
>DAOUBO010000153.1:0-2414 GCA_034432695.1 Anaerolineae bacterium
ACGGACTACGCAACACGTCACAGGAGGTGCTCATGCCCGACCCGTATGTTCCCCAGGAAATAGAACCGAAATGGCAGAAGAAGTGGGAGGAAGACCGCCTCTATCGCTCGGTCGTTGACCCCAGCAGGCCCAAGCACTACGCGCTGACGATGCTCCCGTACCCCAGCGGCGATCTGCACATCGGCCACTGGTATGCCATGGCCCCCTCCGACGTCCGCGCCCGCTTCATGCGCATGCGCGGCTACAACGTCCTCTTCCCCATGGGCTTTGACGCCTTCGGCCTCCCCGCCGAAAACGCCGCCATTAAGCACGGTGTCCACCCCTACCAGTGGACCATGTCCAACATTGAGAAGATGCGCCGCCAGTTGAAGAGCATGGGCGCGATGTTTGACTGGGAGCGGGAGGCCATCACCTGCCTGCCCGGCTACTACCGCTGGACCCAGTGGTTCTTCCGCAAGATGTACGATATGGGCCTGGCCTACCGCAAAAAGTCCCAGGTGGACTTCTGCCCCAGATGCAACACCACCCTGGCCCGGGAGCAGGTCTGGGGGCCGGAGCGGGTCTGCGAGCGCTGCGGGACCCCCGTCATCAAGAAAGAAATGGAGCAGTGGTTCTGGCGCATCACCGCCTACGCCGAGGAACTGCTGGACTTCTCCAAGATTGACTGGCCCGAGCGGGTGGTCGTGATGCAGACCAACTGGATCGGCCGAAGCACCGGGGCCAACGTCACCTTCCGGACCGAGCGCGGCGACCCGCTGGTCGTCTTCACCACCCGACCGGATACCCTCTGGGGCGCCACCTTCATGGTGCTGGCCCCGGAGCACCCGCTGGTGGACGAACTGACCGCACCCCAGTACCGGGAAGCCGTGGAGGAGTACCAGCACTTCGCCGCCCGCCAGAGCGAGATTGACCGCCTCTCCACCGAGAAGGAGAAGACCGGCCTCTTCATTGGCGCGTACGCGATCAACCCGGTCAACGACGAGCGCATCCCCATCTGGATCTCCGACTACGTCCTGATGACCTACGGGACAGGGGCCATCATGGCCGTCCCGGCCCACGACGACCGGGACTTCGCCTTCGCGCTGAAGTTCGGCCTGCCGGTCATCCCCGTCATAGACCGGCCCGACGGCGCGGCCCGATCCTTCGTGCGGACCGGGAGCGTCCGGGAGGGCTTCGCGGAGGCGCTGACGGCGGCCGGGTTCTCTTTTGCGGAACAGGACGGCGGGTGGGCCGTCTCCCTCTCCCGGGAGACGGTGGACCGCTACATCGCGCTGGTCCGGGAGTACCTGCCGCCCGGCGCGTGGGTGGAGGTCGTCGGCGGACAGTGGACCTTCATCTTCCCGGACGGTGTGCGCTCCGTGGACAGCGTGGAGGGAGAACGGCGTATCCTGGCCCGGTGCCAGGAACTGAACCCCGCGCTGCGGGAGAAGCGGACCGTCGCGGAGTTCCTCTGGGACGTCCCCTTCTACCGCGACGTCCTCTTCCACGCCGAGTATGGGCCGATGATCAACTCCGGCCCGCTGACGGGCACCCCCGGCGACGTCGCGGTGCAGAAGACGACGGAGTGGCTGGCGGAGCGCGGGGTCGGCGAGTTCGCGGTCAACTACAAACTGCGAGATTGGTGCATCAGCCGCCAGCGGTACTGGGGCGCGCCCATCCCCATCGTCTACTGCGACCGCTGCGGCATCGTCCCCGTCCCCTATGAGGACCTGCCGGTCCTCCTGCCCACCGACGCGGTCATCCCGCCCACGGGGGAGAACGCGCTGAAGTACCACGAGGGCTTCCTGCACACCACCTGCCCGCAGTGCGGCGGCCCCGCCACCCGCGAGACCGACACCATGGACACCTTCGTCTGCTCGTCCTGGTACCAGTACGCCTACCTGAGCCCGTACTACAAGGAGGGCGAACCGGCCCATGCCGACTCAATCCCCTTTGACCCCGAGGAGGGGAAGTACTGGCTGCCGGTGGACGTCTACACGGGCGGGGTGGAGCACGCCACCATGCACCTCATCTACACCCGCTTCTTCACCAAAGTGATGCGGGATATGGGGCTGGTGGACTTTGACGAGCCGATGATCGTCCTGCGCAACCAGGGCATCATCCTGGGCGAGGACGGGGAGAAGATGTCCAAGAGCCGGGGGAATGTGGTGGCGCCGGACGACCTGGTGGAGCGGTACGGGGCCGATACGGTGCGGGGCTATCTGATGTTCGGCTGGCGCTGGGAGCAGGGCGGCCCGTGGGACCCCAAAGGGATTGAGGGCGTCCACCGCTGGCTCCACCGGGTGTGGAACCTGGTCCTGGAGCCCGGAGAGCAGAGGGGGACGCCCACGGACCGGGAGGTTGCCGACCTGCGCCGCTGGACCCACCGGACGATCAAGCGGGTGACGGAGGACCTGGAGAACTTTGAGTTCAAC